>CAZATH010000145.1:0-3782 GCA_964487995.1 uncultured bacterium | reverse complement strand
ACCATATGCAGATAACAATTTCTTTGCCACAGAGTGGGTTTCTACACCTATGACATCAACCTCTTTTAAAACATCCAGTGCTCTAAGTGTAATATCTCCTAAATTACCAATAGGTGTTGCAACAACATAAAGAGGCACATTTACTCCCTCCCATCATGGTAAAATTTCTGAACTCTCTCTCCATTCAATGGATATCTTTCTTCAAACGTTATAAACTGGGGCTTTGGAGACAGTATCCTAACATACCTATGCTTACCACGATTACTATAGTAATCACTAACATACAGCAGATGTAATTCCAGTTTTTCTTCAAGTTGTCTTGCATGATCAAGTTGATGGTCGCTAATGATATACGCCACTATTCCGTCATTGTTAACCAACTTAGCTGATACTTCCAAAAATGAATCAATATCTCCTGACACCGCCATACTTCCACGACTTGAATGTTTAGAATAATATGGTGGATTAAATATTACTAAATCTGCAAACTGCATAAGGGTAACATTTGACACATCAGAACATATAATGTCAAAAACTAAGTGAACTCTATTAACATCTACTGTGTGATACAGAGCGTCACACATCACAGGATTTCTTTCAATAAGCCAAAAGTGTTTACCAATACTATGACTGTAAAGAAGCAGTGAAATAATACCGCTTCCTGCACCTAATTCCACAACATACCTAATATCAACGCTTCTAACAGAATGAGCTAAGATAACGCTATCAACGGAAAATCTAAATCCCCGTAAAGGTTGTACAATCCATTTAAAACGATGAAAGGTCGGTTCCATAGTCAGACTATTCACTTGCTTTGAGCCTCCTAAACCTATTAACCACAACTGCAAGATCCAAGTGTCTTACCGCAGATAAATTATATGGCTTGGTAATATCAAGTTTTTGAAAAAGCTCCTTCCACTCACCATTTTCCCACACATTCTTTAAGAGAGATTTCAGTTCTAAAGGCTCAATAAGTGTTCCCAGTTTACCATCAGACATAGCCATCATAATAGTTCCTATCATCATAAGCTGACTAGGAGCGGTAATCATATCGTATCCTTGAAACACTATTTCTTCTTTACCATATATAAGCTTATCGAGGGAAGGAACCTTGATCTTTGGTTTGTTTATCTTTAAGGAAGAAGATACCCAAAAACGTTTCCGAGGACTTTGTGCCGGTGGTACTTCTTCTGCCAAACGTTGAGAAGGATATTCATTAACAATGTCACGTGCTTTTTTTGTCATATCATAGGGCTGATAATATTCCATCACGATTACATGATCGCCAACATCGAGAAAATCACCCAAACCTCCTACGACCATAATTGTAGAAATACCAAATCTGTCATAAAGTTCTCTTACCCTATCTATCAATGGTGTAATAGGTTCATACTGTTTAGGAATTAACCTTTGCATTCTGTGATCACGAACCATAAAATTAGTTGCACAAGTATCTTCATCCATCAAAAGCAACTTGGCACCTGCCTGAATGGCTTCCACAATAGATGCAGCCTGTGATGTAGAACCACTGGCGTTGTCTGTAGAGAACCTTGTTGTATCTCTATTCCCAGGCAAATTGTTGATAAACATAGAGATATCTACCTTCTCAACATGTCTGCCATCTTCAGCCCTAACTCTCAGTGAGTTGTAAATTGTAACAACATACTCTCTTCCATCACCCGGTATATGATAAAAAATACCTTTAGCAATAGCATTGAGCAATGTCGACTTACCATGGAAACCTCCACCAGTTATCAAGGTAATTCCCTTAGGTATTATCATACCGGTAATAGGATTTCCATAGGGAACATTTATAGAAACTTTCATAGACTCAGGTGAGCGAAACGGTATACCGGAAACAAGAGGTCTATCGCTTACTCCACTTTCCCTTGGAAGCAAACTGCCATCTGCAATAAATGCTACATAACCATTGTCTTCCAAGTACTTACGTATGGCATATGCATTCTCAACTACATATATAGATTCCCACAACAGCTTTTTATCTTTTTCACTTAGCATCATTTCATTTACAATGCGAGGCAAAGATTCTATTAGCAAATAATAAGCACCTTGACCATTTATTCTTCTACCAAACGCTGGAAGCCCTACAAAGAAACGCAAATCAATATACTCATCTCCCAACATAGCATTAGAACGAAACATGATTTCTTGACCAGGTTTCTCAGTAAACAAATTGCCACTTCCACCACTGCCAAGATTTTTAGAATACTTTCTTAACAGGTTACCCATTTTTCTCAAAATAAAATCTTCAACAGCAATCTTTCTTCTAGCATTTAGGAAAAACTCATCTGAAATACCTAACATATCTAATGGAATACGTATTCTAAGCTTAGAGGGTGTGGCAAACGGATCTCCTTGCACATGCTCAATATACAAGGTGTACCCTGTATCATGTGTATAGACTCCTCTCAGATCTTTGTATGCCTTATAACCTTTTCCATCTATTTGTTTTATCAGACGAGATAACTTTGAGTAACTAGACATATCGTTCCCTCCTACAATATCATTTTGTGTTATAATTCTACCGCATCTATAAAATTGGCAGGTAGTGGACCCTTCGGGGATGGGTGAAATTCCCTACCGGCGGTGAAAGCCCGCGAGCCCTATATGGGTTGACACGGTGAAATTCCGTGGCCGACGGTAAAAGTCCGGATGGGAGAAGGGTCAAATGAAGGGTCCCCCTGCATTGGAAGGGGGTTATTTTTATGAATAAAGAAACATTGTATCTTAAAAAATTAATTCTCCTATCTGTTCTTTTAGCGATTTCCTTCGCCATTGCAAAATGGCAAATTCCATTTCCTTTACCACCATATAACTTTCTAAAATTTGATCTCTCGGAAACACCACTGGTCATTTCAGTATTTCTGTATCCTGAATTTACCATCATTACCGCTTTAGTGTACACCACACTTGCCTTTATGATATACGATCCAGTAGGAGCGCTATTTAAAGTCTTCGCAGTAATTTCACTTATACTTCCTATTGGTATGGGTAAAAGGCTATTTAAAAAGAATCTTGATGCCAAACACAAACCTATCCTGTTGTTTGGAATTGCTATGATCACAAGGATTGTAGCAATGGTAGGTATTAATTACTACTTACTTGAAATCAAGGACATCTACCATGGTATCAGCATGCCTCTAATATATTACATACTTATCATTCCTGTTTTCAATCTAATACAGGCAGGAATCAACGTAATTGTCTCTTACTTTGCCTTATCATACATATATCAAACAGCAGCAGGAGAGCGCTAACGCTCTCCTGCCTGACTTCCTAAAGATGATATATCTATAGATGGAGGATCTTGCCATGGCTCAATACGAAGATTACGACTTTCATCACACCTAATAACACAGTTTTCATATATTCTGTCAATGTTAAATGTTGTGTCATAAAAGGTGATACTTACTTTAGGGAACACTCTGTCTTTTACATAAACCCTCTTTCCAGAGCGGAGATTCTTGATTTCCCGCAGGAGATATTCATATTCTTCTCTTAGTTTTTGATATTCTTCTTTCAAAGTTGTTTCTTCCTCTTCTAAAGAAGCAACCCTTTTGAGAATACCAAGATTGCGAGCCTTGGTTAAATCTTTTTGGACATCCATCAATTTCTTTTTTAATTCAACAACCTGAGATGACAAATGCTCAAAATGTTCTTTAACAACAGGATCAATACCAACTCCAACATATGTTTCAGTGCCCCTGTCATTACCAAGTATGGGAGTCACAATATCGTCACGAGCTATTATCTCTCCACCA
>CAZATH010000144.1:0-3788 GCA_964487995.1 uncultured bacterium | reverse complement strand
TGGCAAGGTAAAGGGAACAATCAAAGCCAAAGATCTTCATGTATTTGGTAAGGCAAATGGAATTATTGATGTGGAAAATGAGCTCATTATAGGTATGCATGGCATAGTTGATGGAGAAGCATCTTATGGAAGCCTACATGTAGAGGAAGGGGGACAGATCAGGGGTAAGATGTCACCTCGTACTAAATCAGCTACTCCATCAGATACTAAAGATAACGCGAAAAACAGATCTAAATCCAACAAAAAAGCCCAATAGGAACATCCTATTGGGCTTTTAAGTAACATATTTCCTATATTTTACATTTTCTCCATCGCGAAGTTAATGATATCGTTTGCCAATTTAGATGCATCTGCCATTAGCTTAGTGGCATTTTCCAAGTAATGAGTATAGCTCTCTTTGGTTCCTACGTTGATTTTAACGTTTGCATAGGCTATTTTAGCTGCAGATTTAAGGGCAGATGCACCTCCTACTACATCAGAAAGAACGTATTTAGATATCTTGTCTTTTATCATGTCAAATGCCTGAAGAACTTCAAGACTTCTTTCAAGGGTTTGTAGAGGAACTTCTATAGATTTAATTCTGGCAGATTTTAATGCTTCTTTTCTGATAGCCTTTTCTTCGTCATTGTTTTTTGGTAACGCTTTAGCTTTCATATACTCATCGAAGGCCTCTGCATCTTTATCGGCGAGTTGTAGAAATTCTTCATAGGCGCTTTCCATACTGTTTCCTATGCTTGTAAGAAGTTCATCGTCTGTTTTTTTCGCTGTAATATCAATGGTCATTTTGAACAGGGCTGTTCCCATTGCTCCCATTATAGCTGCTGCTGTTCCTCCTCCAGGTGTGGGAGCATCAGATGCCAATGTTTTTATAAACTCATTGAGTGTCATTTCTTTAAACATACCTTACACCTCCTAAATAATATGAATTGCTTTTCCTAATGCCACTTCACATGCCTCTTTAATAAATTCGGATATGGTAGGATGGGGAAATATTACATTCTCAACATCTTCTAACCTTACCCCATTTTCAATCATCAGTGAACCTATTCCTATCATTTCACTAACGTTTTCTCCTACCATATGCAATCCTATTATACGATGTGTTTCTCTGTCGGCTATAACCTTTATAAATCCTTCTCGTTCAGCCATGGTTCTTGCCCTGCCATTTGCTGAGAGTGGTGCTATACCTACAACGTAGCTTCCATCTTTAAGCTCTTTTTCCCTTTTACCTACACTTCCCACCTCGGGTATGCTAAAGATAGCCCCGGGTATGGTAATGTTTCCAAGGGGTTTCTTCTCACCCTGTAGAATTTCTTCTGCCACATGTATTCCTTCATAGGCGGCTACATGTGCAAGCATTACTTTACCTCTTACATCACCTATGGCGTATACTCCTTCTATATTTGTTTCCAGGTACTCGTTTGTTTCTATTCCTTTCCTGTGAAGTTTGATACCTATTTTCTCGGTGCCATCGGGAATGTTTGCCTTTCTTCCCACTGATAACATCAGTGCTTCCGCCGATAGAATAATTTCCTCGTTGTCGTTTTTAAGCCCCTTTAATATATAGCCGGTATCTGTTTTTTCTATTGACGTAGTTTTGGTATTGGTGAAAATTTTAACTCCCCTTCGTGTTAGTGCTTTAGCCACCACAGATGCTATGTCTTTGTCTTCTGTGGGAATAATCTGATCCATCAGCTCCACAATATATACTTTGACACCCAAGCCAGCCATTACAGTAACAGTTTCGACACCTATAACACCTCCACCAACGATAATAATACTTTGAGGAAGCGACTGAGCTTTTAGAAAATCATCGCTAGTCCAAACACCATCTACGTTATTAAAGGGAGGAAAAAGTATAGGACTACTGCCAGTGGCAATAATAATGTTATCGGCTGTAAAAGTTTCATTATTGACAGTAATATTTTTAGGACCTGTAAATCTTGCCTCTCCTTTGAGAATATCAATGTTTCTTTTAGTAAGTAGCATTTCTACTCCTTTTCTTGACATTGTTATATTGGTCATCATATGTTTACGCAGTTGGGAATAATCTATTGTAAAGTTGTCATACGTTATACCCATTCTTTTTCCCTTCTCAGCGGCATATTTAATGTGAATTCCATATATAAGTGCTTTCATAGGTATACATCCTCTATTAGTACATGTTCCACCTATTTCCCCTTTTTCAACAACAGCAACCTTCTGACCTCCCTGAGCTAATCTAATAGCAGCATGGTATCCACCTGGACCTGAACCTATTACAATACTGTCGTAGTGTCTCATATATATCACCTCCACTAATAGTTTAGTATGAAATCTTATTCTGAAGTGCGTGATCTTGTAAAATAACAGAGGTTAATAATTATGGTATGAGAGAGGGGTGGAGTGTTATGCTCTTTATTTTTGATTTGTTTGGTACGCTGGTGGACATTACTCCTGTTAATCAAAAGATGTATGAATTTTTAAAGTTGTATACATCTTCGCCAGTTGATTATGAAGAATTTAAATCATTTTACATCTCCCGTTATTATGAAGTATTTTCTGATCTTGACAAAAAACCTTATATGATTGAGCGTTATTATTTCAATAGGTTGTATAGTGAACTATTAAACTATTTGGGTGTAAGTAAAAGTCCAGATTTCGTAGTGGGATATGTTTATGGTATTTTATCTTCCTTGCCTTCATTTGATGATATATATTGTTTAAGTCGTCTCAAGGAACAAGGACATACCTTGTGGATTCTCTCTAACTCAGATAGTGAATATTCTGTACCCCTTGTACATTCTTTACCTGTGGAATTTGATGGTATTACAACTGCAGCCATGGCAAAGTGTTATAAACCTTGTGAGCGTATATATCTCAGGGTTCTTGAAGAGAGTGGTTTCTCTGTTTCTGATGCAGTGATGATAGGTGACAGCCTTTCTGATGTTATTGGTGCTGAAAGGATTGGTATACGGGGAATTTTACTAGATAGAGTAGGTAAACATAAAGATTATAAAGGAGAGAAGATCTCCTCTCTCTGCGATATTCTGGGTGGTGAAGAGAATGATATATAAATATCTACTTTTACTGATTGGAGGTATGTTTGCTGGGTTTGTAAATGTTCTGGCCGGTGGTGGCTCTATGGTCACTATTCCACTTCTAAATTTCGCCGGACTTTCTATTAATATGGCTAACGCTACCAATAGGGTGGCGATTTTTCTGCAAAATGTTATTTCCGTTTCGAAGTTTGCCAAAGAAGGTAAGATTCCCTATAAGAGAGCTATGTTTCTTGCTATTTTTTCTACGTTAGGTGCAATTGTCGGTGCTTTCATTGTAATCAATATAGATAGGGCATTGCTGAAACGTATTATAGGGCTTATATTTTTAGCTCTTCTTGTATTCACCATACGTAAACCCGAAATAGGTACTGTAGAGCATTCCCGCAAACCACCTTTGTGGATTTCTTCCCTTTTATTTTTCTTGATTGGTATATACGGAGGATTTATTCAGGCAGGAGTAGGTTTTTTCCTTGTATATGCTCTTGTATTGGTAGAAGGATATGATCTAGTAAGTGCCAATGCGATGAAAGTATTGATAGTGCTTATATACACAATCTTTGCATTGGGGATGTTTATCTTATCAGGACTTGTTGATTGGAAATTAGGTTTGATACTAGCAGTAGGAAACATGATAGGAGCTTATATAGGAACAGTATTTGCCATCTTTAAAGGTGCCGGGTGGGTAAAGTGGGTATTGGTAATAATGGTGGGAGTAGTATCTGTAAGCTATATAGTAGGAATATAGAA
>CAZATH010000143.1:0-3800 GCA_964487995.1 uncultured bacterium | reverse complement strand
GCAACTTACAGAAGCTGTTAGAAGAAAGCCATATTCTCTTATATTGCTTGATGAAGTAGAAAAGGCCCATCCCAGGGTATGGGATGCCTTTCTCCAAGTATTTGAAGATGGTTTTATGACTGATGGTCAAGGCCGAAAGGTTGATTTTAGAAATACTATTATCATTATGACCTCTAATGTTGGTGCTGAAAAGTTACGTGAAGCCAAAATGGGATTTTTGGATGATGGAAATAGAGAAATGAGTGCAATATTGTCTACTGAGCTGAAAAAGACGTTTAGACCAGAATTTCTTAATAGAATTGATTCTGTTGTATTCTTTAAATCTCTGAGTAAAGATGATATGCGTGAAATCCTCTATATCACCATAAATAAGTACAAAACAGCATTGGATGAAAAGGGTATTCGCTTTAGGTTAACCCCAAGGATGGAAAAATTACTTGTTGAAAAGGGTTTTGACCCAGATTATGGGGCAAGACCCATTAGAAGAGCTCTTGATGAGTATCTGTTTAATCCTATAGTGGATTATTATCTTGACCATGGAGAAGATGCCGTTATGGATAAAGAACTTATCATAGATTGGGATGATGAAAAGAAGGAAGTTATTATAACTGTTGATAACGAACTTTCCGATAAAGTAAAGCGGCAAGAGGTGAAGAGATCTTAATGACTGAGCGAAAGACAGCGAGGTTTGTATGCACGGTATGTGGATATGAAGATAAGTATTATCATGTTGTTTGTCCACGTTGCGGGGCAGAGGATAGCATGGTGGAAGTGGAAAAGGTTTCTAGATATCAGGGGGGGCAACCCCCCTCTGTTTTTTTTCTTTCAGATGTAGAGAATGTTAATACAGATAGGATTTCTTCTGGTTGGAAGGAGTTTGATTACATTTTAGGAGGAGGTATAGCCACTGGTAGTGTAATATTATTGGCAGGACCACCTGGTGTAGGTAAATCTACGCTGGCACTGATGTTAACTTCTTCTTTTAAAAATCCTCTGTATATATCGGGAGAGGAGAATTTATCTCAAATTGGACTTAGAGCTAAAAGATTGAATATTAACACAAATTTGCCATTTTCCTTTGTCAATACACTGGATGGTATTAAAGCCGTTTTGTCAACTAGAAATGTAGATTTTCTTATTGTAGATTCACTGCAAGTGATGAGAGTCGGAAGAAATGTTTCATTTATTAGCCATAATGAGGCACGTTTATTTATGTCAGAGCTTGTCAGAATAGTAAAAGAGAAAAACATTACTACCCTGGTACTTGGTCATATAACAAAGGAAGGTGCTGTAGCAGGTCCCAAGACAGTTGAGCATTTGGTAGATGTTGTTGTTTACCTTAACAATACTAGTCGGCCTGGTATCCGGACCTTGCATATCGGTAAAAATAGATTTGGGCCAAGTGATGGAGTTGTGTTTATGGAAATCTCAGAAAAGGGAATATTTCCCCTGACTGAAAGGATAGTGCTTGAGGATAAAGGGGAAATAGGAAGGACCTACACTGTTCTGATGCAAGGTAATGCTCCAAATATCATTGATGTACAAGCCTTAGTTACCACGACATATACTAATGTTCCAAGAAGAATTATCAGTGGTTATCCTTCTGATAGATTATATTTACTGCTTGCTATTCTTGAGAAAAAGGCCAGTTTAAAGTTATACAATAAAGATATATTTGTTAAGGTTTCTGGCGATTATTTTTGGAAAGATACGGCGATAGACTTGGCTATTGCAGCAGCTATTTTTTCAGCTTACTATAATATTCCCATTCCTGGAAACGTTGTATGGGTAGGAGAGGTTGATTTACTTGGTAATATTAGACCACCTGATAATATGACTGTGAGACAGCGTGTTGTCGGTTCTGCTGGTGGAAGGATTGTAGAAATAAATAACATTAAAGATGTTAAAAATATTATACAGAGGTGGCGATAGATGAAGAGACATAATGTGTTTAATGAATCATTGTTTTTCTTACTTCTTGTTATTATTTACGTTCTTATTGGTATTACATCTGCTAGAGTTGTCATTGAGATGTTGCATTTTACAGAAAAGATTACTCCTACTACTCAAAATCAAATAACGATTGGAGCAGTTGTGATAGCTATGATTTTAGCATTTTTCACGCGAGGTATTGTAAAAAACTGGCTTTCTGATTTTGCCGAAACAATCAGACATACTGATAGGGCTACTGTGATAGCTATATTGCTTGGTATTATTACAGGTTCTGTTTTTGCTATACCATTTGCCCTTGCTTTTAGCAAGTATATATACGTAGTTTTGCTAATCACGTTGCTTTCTCAGATTCTCTTTAGTTTCATATTTTATGTCAAAAGATATGATGCCTTCAGAGGAAAGGGAGATTTAGAAGGTAGAAAATGTCAGCCCTCTTATATTCTTGATACCAGTGTTCTTATTGATGGAAGAATAGTTAGACTTCTTGAGGCCACAGATTGTTTGGATGGACTTATATATATCCCTGATCTTGTAATGAATGAATTGAGAAAAATAGCAGACAGCAAAGAAGATTTGGCAAAGAGACAGAGGGGGCGCAGAGGAATTGAAGTTGTCGAAAAAATAAGAATGTTAAGACCTGACAAAGTGAAATTCATCAAAACGGCAAGGGGGAAACCTGTTGACGAAATTTTATTAGATGAGGCTAGGAAGAGGGATAGTTATCTGGTTACTACTGATTTTAACTTAGAGCATACTGCCCGACCTCAGGGAATAAAAGTTATTAATTTTAATGAAATATTTTATCTCCTTTCTCCTGAGATTATGCCTGGGGATGTAATAGATGTCAAAATTGTTAAGAAGGGAAAAGAGCCTTATCAGGGAGTAGGTTTTCTTATTGACGGAACTATGGTTGTGGTGCATGCAGGTGAGTTTCATATAGGGAAAACAGTAAAGGTAAAAGTTCAGAATGTTAAGCAAAGTCAGACAGGTAGAATATTGTTTGCCTCGCTTATTGAGGAGGAAGACTGATGGCAAATTATCTGGTAGTTCTTGGTGGTGGAAAGGCACTTAGGTATGGTAAGGATAAGTTGTTGGAAATATTTGAAGGGAAGCGGGTTCTGGATATTCTATTTGAAGCGATACCATGGGATTTATTTACTGCCGTGGTATGGGTTGGTGATAAGGGTAAGTTATCTAATAAGTGGTTGAGTAAAACAAATTTGATTATTGCAGATTCTGGGGATACAAGATTTTTATCGGTAAAAAGTGGTTTGTCTGTTTTATCTATACATAATCACGATAAAGTTTTGATTCATGATGCCGCACGTTTTCTTGTTTCTTCTGAGTTGTTTGAGAGAGTCCTTGCACATTTAGATGTTTGTGATGTTGTGTATCCTTCTATTAAACCTTCTGATGCATTGAGATATCATCATCATGATGATATTAAAACAATTGCGAGGGAACATGTATATAGAGTTCAGACACCGCAAGGATTTATTGGTTCAGTTATATCCGATATTGTAAATGAGGTTGTCGATAATGTTTACGATGAAGTTATGGTTGCCGAAAAGAAAGGGTATAGAATTTGTAGAGTACCCGGAGAGATCACAAACATAAAACTTACCTATCCAAACGATTTGAAAGATATTAAGCGTTTTTTCACAAGATTTGAAAGTGATGTGGCTTTAGGTATAGGCTTTGATACACATATTCTAGGAAAAGGAGGAACTCTCTATGTTGGAGGGGTTCCTGTTTCTCATGATTGGCATTCTATTGGTTGGTCTGATGGTGATGCCCTTATTCATGCTGTTGTAGATGGTATTCTAAGTGCTCACGCTGTTCCTAAA
>CAZATH010000142.1:0-3816 GCA_964487995.1 uncultured bacterium | reverse complement strand
TTCTTCTACAATAAATAGTCTGTTATACCAGTAATCTTTTTTGATCTTTGTTATCAACTGCCTAACATGGCCAGATAAGTTTCCTTTATCGACAAGATACTCTATTCCACTCTCGAGAACTCTAACCTGCATGGCCTTTTCCAGCAAATCAGCAAACCACTCTGGAAAATCATTGATATTTTGATACAAATCCTTAAGATATCTACCCACAACAGCACTTTTTAAATTCTCCAACAATTCTTTAGAAACACGTGATACATCCACAAATATTTTTACAAATTCTCCCGTTGATAACAACAGTCCTACAATGTATTTTCTCCCAACTACAGGAAATACTATATCTACAACAGTAGCATTAGAAGGCACATAGGTACCCATACTCATCTCTCTAATTGAGGAAGCTATTTCATCAACCACATCTTTAATGGCCTGTGAAGCCTCTCTAGCAGTTAGTATAAGATTACGAAACATTCTTAAACTAGCCTCATCCCAGAGTGGGGCATATATCAAACGATTAAAAAACCAACGATACGCCTTGACAGTAGGATATCTACCGGCAACTTTATAAGGATGTTCAAGATATCCCATATCCTCCAATATCTTAAGCTCCTTACGAATTGTGGCACTGCTCCATTTACCACCTATTGCATCTGCTATATCCGCCGATGCAACAGGTTCACCCCAATCAAGATACAATCTTATTAGGACACTTAGTATTTCTCTCTGTCTCTGTGTTAAACTTTCCATAGACATCACCTATAAAATGATACCAAAAGGAGGATGTGTTTATGCCACTTGGGATAGACATAGGTGGAACCAAAATTGCCTACGGTCATGTAGAACACGGCAAGCTTATATGGAAAAAGAAAATATCTACCCCCTCCACTAAGCACGAGATCATCAATACCCTTATCCATATTATTGAAACTTACGAAGGAAACATTATAGGAATAGGAGTACCCGGACAAGTCAAAGATGGACATATTATATTTACCCCAAATATTCCACTTTCCAATACCCCACTAAAGAACATCATAGAGAAGGCCACAGCAAAAAAAATCTTCATCGAGAATGATGCAAACGCATTTTTACTAGCTGAGCACCTGTGGGGAGCAGTAAAGGGTTACCAAAATGTTATTGGTTTAACATTGGGTACAGGAATAGGAGGAGCAATTATCATAAACAATCAAATATGGCAAGGAAGTCATGGAGCAGGTGCAGAATTCGGACACTTATCTATCTTAGAAGACGGTCCTATATGTGGTTGTGGAAACAGAGGATGTATTGAAACGTTGGCATCACCTAAAAGTATAGAAAAATGGGTAGATGAACAATTAATCCATGGCTTTACTGCTCCACCTTTCCAGTGCACAATGGAAAACATTTTTAAGTTTAAAAAACAACATCCTCTATGTATGATGGCATACGAAAGATTCGTAAGATTTATAGGTATGGCCGTTGCAAATTTTGTTAATATCTTAGATCCCCAAATTGTTGTATTCGGTGGCAGCGGTGTCTTGTCTTGGAATTATTGGTATGAAGATGCCTATAACATCTACAACAGAAGAGTATTACCAAGTCTTAAGGAAAAAATTCCATGGGTGCAGGCCCATTTCCTATCCGAAAGCGGCATTATTGGTGCAGCCGCCACAACCATTACTTACGGGCAAAAAGAATAGTGGGATCTTTAATAAACACAAAGTCGGGCTTAGGACTAAAGAAAATATCTTTATAAAATTTTTGTTCATCGTCAACCGGCATTTTCATCCAGAGGTAACCTTCTATCATTGTTAAAATTCTATCTACAATCATATTGTCTCGTCCCTCTTCAGGTAAAGCAATATAGACTTCCTTTTCCTCTTCTAACCCATCAAGTATATCCTTTACGTAACGAGTAACCATATCTCTTTGTGACATATCTATATTTGTATCTATTGTAACCCTATGCAAGGGTATCACCCCTTTCTTTAAGGGATTTTACCACACAAGCTGAACAATCACCAACACAACCAATGGGCTGATAACCATTTTGGAATCTCTGAAACTCTATATTCCAAAGAGAGGTGGGATCAATTTGCCTAAGTTGTTTCCATACCTTTTTATCATTTGCTATATTCACAAGCTTTTTAGGATCTTCTCTACCTTCTATATATTTCTCCACTAAATCACCTGACAACCGAGAAATAACATATTCCTCAAATGCTTCTTTATACGAAGGCAATATTAAATTCACAGGCAACCTATTTTCAGAAATCAACCTTCTCCAAAGTTTAATCTCTCTCTTTACAAACGATTTTGAGGGAAAACTTAGCGATTCAAAAGGTGTCCACGGCTTAGGTACTAATACAGAAAATGATACAGATACCTTGAGTTCCCTTATTCCCTTTAACGCTGTTCTTAAAAATCTTACACCAGATTCAGCGTTATACTCAGGATCTTCTCCTAATCCCATTATGAAGTACAGTTTGATATTTTTAAGGCCATTTTCTATTCCCGCCCTAAGCAAATCATTTAAATGTATAGGATTCACTTCTTTTCCAAGTTTTTTTTGAAATTCCTTATCTCCATGCTCTACAGCAAATGTCATACTTCTATTGCCTACCTTAGCCAACAAAGATATCAATCTTGTAGTAGACTCATTTACATGGAGTGATGACGGAACTGGTCTATAACCTGCATCGATGACACTCTCCACCACATCTTCTGGTTGTTTGTGAAGAGAGAGGCTTGCTGAAATTAATCCTACAGTAGTGGTTTTAGGTTGTTTACGAACAAGGACATTGTAAATCTCATCAGGAGAAAAGTGACGTATGGGACGATACGTATAACCATAGACACAAAACCGACATCCAACATGACATCCACGGCCAATTTCAATAAGAAAAAAGTTTTCAAATACACTATCCTTCGGAATAATCAACGAATGAGCAGGTTCTTCAATATGTAAAACCTTATGAACCATCGGTTTGTCCTCTACATCTCGAATAATCCAAGGTGGAAGCTTACTATCAGACGATATATGAGTAACCAAAGAAGATATAGTATTCTCACCATCACCAACAATCACATAGTCAACATAATCGAGAAAAATGTAAGGATTAAAATACGTAGTCGAACCTCCAAGAACTACAAGGGGTCGCGATGGCAATTTTTTAAGATACTTTAAAAAAGGTAGGAGACGATGAGCCCCACCCTCAAATGGAAAGGAAATAGAGATAATATCAAAACTTTCTATGGGAAAATTCTTCTCAAACGATATATCCTGATCTAAGCCATCGTCAAGAAACAGTCTATCTACTTCAAATCCTTCTTTTAACCACATCCTCATAACATGCTGAAACCCTAAATTAGCCATACCAACTTTATAATCGCCTGGAAACACCATCAATACCTTGCCAATAAAAGAAGGGGGAGAATAACTTTCCACATATTTCTCCCCCTCCAGTAACTCCTTCTTTCTCTTTCTTCTCTTCCACTCCAAGTAGCTTTGCTTTGCCACCAATTATCCCTCAGGAAAGAAAATATCATCGTCTGGAATATTCTTCCTCTTAACGGAGGAAGTTCTCTTATAGGATTTTCTTCCTCTTCTGCCCTTGTATGGCTCTAAGCCTGCAGCCACTACTGTAATCTCTACCTCTTCTTCTTCCATTGATGCATCCTCTACAACACCAAACTTAAATTGCTCTTCATCCTCTTCAGAAACCATATTAAGGGCCTCGCGCAGGTATTCCATTACTCCATAAAATTCATCGAGATCGATCACATCCATATGTTTTACGCGAACATTAACTAGCACAGCTTTGGGCTTCATAGATT
>CAZATH010000141.1:0-3817 GCA_964487995.1 uncultured bacterium | reverse complement strand
AAATTGAGTATTCATCTCCAAATTTACCACTAATACCTTGTGCTGCTAATTCTATTCTCAATTTATCAACATACTTCTCTGGCACTAGTATCGTCGTTCCACCTGATGTTAACTTATAAGGAATTCCCTTTTGATCCAGGTAAGACGTAATAGATGCAGCAGTATCAGGGGAAAGATCAGTATATAATATTTGATAATTAGGCCTACTAACCCAAAAAAGCAAACCACCCAACAATAACAAAAAGACGACAAAGACAGCTATTAGCTGTCTTCTCTTAGAAACATCTAAAGATTCCCAAAAACCCAAAAAATCTTTAACAATTTGTATATCCTTCAATCTCTCCAAAAAGTTTTTCACTTTATATCACCTTACATAGCAATACGCATAAATTCCTGAAAACCCTCCATCAACCTATTACGCACTTGTATAACCATTTGAACTGCCAAGTCTAATTGAGAAGCCATGGTTATTGCCTCAGGTAATTTATCTAAATTACCCTCTGCAACTTCTTTCATAATTGAATTAGTCTGATCTTCAAACTTCTGTAATTCATCTAACACCTTGGCAAAATCTTTAACACCTGGAAGAGAATTTGTTTTCGAACCCTTATTTATTAGCGAGGAACCCCCCATACCAACTTTATTAATCATAATAATCACCTACCTATTTCCAAAGTCTTTAGATACATATCACGCGCTATGCTAATAGTAGTTGTATTTGCCTCATATGCCCTCTGAGCAGCCATCAAATCAACAATCTCCGTAGCAAAGTCAATTCGTGGATACGCCACGTAACCTTGAGCATTGGCATCAGGATGATTGGGATCATAAACCATTCTAGGAGGTCTATTATCCTCAACAATGGCTGACACCCTAACACCATCTACTTTACCATTTTCCTCTGTTATAGGCTCGAAAACAACAAATCTCCTTCTATACGGCCCCCCATTAGGAGTTCTTGTTGTATCAATATTGGCCAAATTATCTGAAACAACATCCATTCTGAGCCGTTCAGCAGTCAATGCAGATGCTGCACTCCTAATAGGTGAAAATCCAAAAGACATTGCCCTCACCACCTTATCTTATAATACTAGTTAAAACAGACCTTAAGGTACTAAATCGCTGAGACAAGAGTTTAGCTACACCACCATACCACATTGAATTTTGCATCAGTTCTACAAGCTCTTTGTCAATATCCACATTATTACCGTCACTACGCCAGGCCAATGTTTTATCTTCTTGGATCCTTGGAAACATCCTTCCTGAAGAATATGCAAAATGACGGGGATTATCAACCTCCAGCCTATTCCCAAGTTGACCTTTATCAATATACGAAAGCATATCTTTAAAGTTTAAATCTCTACGTTTATATAGAGGAGTATCCACATTAGCAATATTGTCGGAAAGCAAATCCTGCCTTTTTGCAGCCACACTCATAGCTCTTGACAGAATACCACTAACTTCTCCTGCTCCCATTTTAATCACCTACCTTTTCACACGCAGGTGTATCTAAACTTTGAAATTTCAATAAATAAATATCTCCTTTATACTTCACAAATTCCAGCCATGCAGAATGCCTACATTTATATTTTACATACTTTTTCTCTTTGGGTAACCAAAAACGATATAGCCCCTCATAAACAACTTTAAACGGTATTTTAAACTTAGCCGTAGGATCGCTTTTCTCAGAAACGGCATATCTATCTGCAGAAAGTACCTTCATAGAGATAATTTCCGGTGGTTTATTGACGTTAGAAGCAGCCATTACAGTGTTTTTCCACGTATTAAAATAAGATTCTATCTCAGGTCGCATTTCGGTACGTGTGTCAGGAGGATACATGTTCACAATCGCATCAATATTCATTGCAGGAAAATAAACTTCTATAAGATTATAAAGCATACGTTTTGCCTTGCTAATATCTTGTTGTGTAACATAGTCTGGTTTCTTAGGAGAAACACAGCCGGAGAATATAATAGTAAGCATTAGTAAGCCAAGTAGACCAATTATTATTTTAGCGTTAGAAAATCTAAATTTGCTCATTTTTACCATATACTTTCGCCGCCCTTTGAAGTTTAGGGATCATATCAATATTACTCTGAAGTCCCTTTACCTTTTCGTCGATCTTGGCCAATATAGCCTCTTGTTTTTTAACTATAGCTTCCGCTTTAGGTTTTAGCTTGGCTTTATCACTTGGGGGCAATAAAGAAACTTCTTTTTCTATAAGGGCAATTAAATGATCAATCTCTGATACCAAGCCCATTACATCGGTGTATTTGTCCTCTTCTATTAAAACACTTATCTCGTTAAGAAGTTTATCATATGAACTAAGATACTCTTCTACTTTCACTTATACCCCTCCTTATATTTAAATTATACAACAAGAGCGGAGGCAAACCTCCGCTCCTATAAAAATTGCTGTAAATATCCTATTACATGCCAAAAATACTGTGCATCTCACTTAGTTGCTGTTTCATTTCCATACTCATTGCCATCAGATTACCCAACTGTTGTCTATACATCTGTTCCCTTGCATCCAGCATTTTTTGCATTGTTCTAATTCTCTTTTCTAAATAGTTCTTTCTGTCGGTTAAACTCTTAATTCTTACTTCAAACACACCTGTGGTGGAATCTACATACGATTGCAATTTCTTCTCCAATCTTACAAAAATTCCATCTTCGGGATCTCCATTTTCTGTGCTTGCAGTAAAAACTTTAATGATCTTTTCTCTATCTTCATCGCTACCAAGCAGCATATTTCTAATTATAGAAGAATCAAATTTAAGATTTCCCTCTTTATCAAATGAAATTCCTAATTTCTCACCTGTAAACGTTTCTGTACTACCGCCTACTGTAACCTTAATTGCTGAAGTCATAGCACTACGTATGGCATATAGAGTATTTCTTATGCTCGTATCATTCGCCAAAATACCTCGTTCTGCTTTATCTGAACCTGCAAATGTATAAGCCCTTATCTTAGCATTTAACTTGGTAAATAGATCCATAAACTGTTCAATTTTCTTTACCACATTGTCTACATTTTTTCTAATGGTGATAGTAGTAGTACCCGTACCCTTGACAGTAATAGTAGCACCAAGAATACCATCTGAAATGGTGTTATCGGTATTCGTAATAGGAACACCACTTAAGTTAGCTTCTAAGTTTAAAACATTATAATCAAACGTGGTACTGCCAGAATTTGTCGGATCTATAGACCCTCCACTGGAGGGATCCGTAGGATCATATACTTTAGTAAGATCTTTTAAAGATAAATCAGACCAAAAATTACTACTGTTGTATGTATTTCCACCATCGGTACTTTCTTCAGCTGTCATACTTTCAATAGCTTTTTCAGAACCAACTGAAGTAGCATATATACTAAGTCTAACATGATCAGGATCTGTACCAATCAAAACAGCCTTTACTCCCAAGCCAGAAGCACTATTGATAGCATCCTCTACTTTTTGTAACAAATCCAAATCTGTTTTACCATTATCTGACGTGATATCTGACAGATCTACTTCTACCGACGATGACGTTCCATCCTTTAGATTAAATGTAAGCTTTAACTTCTTTCCACCATAGGCATCTACGAGGTTTGTAGAAGTTTTTGTTATCTCTTTCCCTATAACTCTATGGGCTGTTGCCAATCTATTCACAGTGAGAGTCCAAACTCCCTCCGTTGCTGTAGAAGATACCGAAACAGATGCCACTTTATCATCGGAAAGAGACACACTTTTGTCTCGCCACGCTCCCAAAATAGGATCTGCAAGGCTATGAGCCAAGTCCTTCATAGAAGCCAGAATTCCTTTGATTTCC
>CAZATH010000140.1:0-3829 GCA_964487995.1 uncultured bacterium | reverse complement strand
AGAAGGTGGCCGCACAGTAGGAGCAGGTGTTGTCACCCAGATTATTGAGTAAGTTAGGGAGGGATAACCATGGCGGTTCAGAGAATAAGGGTCAAACTTAAATCTTACGATAGTAGGATTCTTGACCAGTCAGCTCAAAAGATTGTGGAGGCCGCCAGGAGCACAGGGGCAGAGGTATCAGGACCGATACCTCTGCCTACTGATAGGCGTGTATACTGTGTTCTAAGGTCTCCTCACATTGATAAAGATTCGCGAGAGCATTTCGAGATTCGTATTCATAAGAGACTTATAGATATCCTTAATCCAACACAGGAAACTATAGAGAAATTGGCAAATCTTGAACTTCCCGTTGGTGTAGATGTCCACCTTAAACTGTGAGGTGATGGAAAATGAAGGGTATAGGAATACTTGGAAAGAAATTGGGAATGACACAGATCTTTAAAGAAGATGGCACAGTTGTACCCGTTACTGTAATAAAAGCGGGTCCCGTCTATGTCGTTGATGTTAAAACTCCAGAGAGAGATGGTTATGAGGCTATTAAAGTGGGATTTGAGGAGATAGACGAAAAGAGGGCTCAGAAGGTTCTCAATAAGCCACTTCTCGGTATATTTAAGAAAGCGGGTACTCCACCTTTAAGACATATGCGTGAGTTTAGATATCCTGGTATAATACAGAAGTTTGGTGAAGTTGGTAAAGTTATTAAAGTTACTGATGTTTTTAAAGAAGGTGATGAGGTCGATATAGCTGGTAAGACAAAAGGTAGGGGATTTGCCGGTGCCATGAAGAGATGGAACTTCTCAGGAGGTCCCAAGTCTCATGGTGCTCGCGGTTGGCACAGAAGAGTAGGTGCAATATCTGCGGGTTCTTTCCCTGCAGAGGTAAAGCCAGGTAAGAAAATGCCAGGTCATTATGGAAATGAAAGAAGAATGGTTAAAAAATTAGAAGTTGTAAAGATTATTCCTGAACAGGACCTGCTTCTTGTTAAAGGAAGTGTACCAGGTCCCGTAGGCGGTCTTCTTGAGATTAGACTTGCATATGGAACAGGACCACAGGAGAGGTGATGAAGCGTGGAGTTGAAGGTATATAACTATGAAGGAAAAGAAATAGATACCACTGTTGTTGCCGAGAAACTTGCGGAAGGGCCCGTGCGTGGTCAGCTGTTGTGGCAATCTGTGAAAAGGTATCTTGCAGGTAAGCGTCGCGGTCGTGCATCTACGCTAAAACAGGGTGAAGTGCAGGGTTCTAAGCGTAAACCATGGCCCCAGAAGCATACCGGTAGGGCTAGACATGGTTATAGGAGAAGCCCTATTTGGTATAAAGGTGCTGTTGTCTTTGGTCCTAAACCTAGAAGTTGGGCTGAGGATATGCCTAAGAAAATGAGAAAAGAGGCAATGCGTTCTGCAATAAGAGATGCACTTCGTAGAGATGTAGTTAAAGTTGTTGACTTTGGCGATGCTTTTGCTGAAGGTCCTAAGACCAAGAAGATGAAGGATATTCTCGGAAAGTTTGGTATTGATGCGGAAACGCAGAGCACATTGTTTGTTCTTTGTAATGATGAAAAGAATATTGCCCTTTCTGCACGTAATCTGGCAAGGGCCGACGTGGTCAATTTTAGTAGCTTGCATCCTTACTGGATACTCAAAAATAGCAATATTGTCTTTTCCCGAAACGCCTGGGAAAAGGTTCAGGAGGTGTGGGGCAAATGAAATTGGAGGCACATCAGATTATACTCGCTCCTCACATAACAGAAAAGACTATGAGGCTTATGGAAGAGGGCAAATATACCTTTTGGGTACATCCCAAAGCAAATAAGCCTATGATCAAGAAAGCTGTTGAGGAGATTTTTGGTGTAAAAGTTTTATGGGTTAACACCATGAATATAAAAGGTAAAGTAAAGAGAAGAGGACCTTGGTGGACATATACTGGTACAAGGAAAAAGGCTATTGTGCAGCTCGCACCAGGTCAGCGTATTGACATAATGGAAGGAAGGTAGGTGAACGGTCATGGGAATAAAGAAGTTTAAGCCAACTACACCAGGTCGTCGCCACATGACAGTTCTCGATTTTTCTGAGATAACTAAGACAGAGCCCGAAAAGTCATTGGTTGTTACCAAAAAGTCTACCGGTGGCCGTAACAACCAAGGTAAGGTTACGGTTCGTTTTCGCGGTGGTGGGCATAAGAGAAAGTATCGTATTATTGATTTTAAGAGAGATAAAGACGGTATTCCGGCAAAAGTTGCTGCCATTGAATATGATCCTAACAGAACTGCCTTTATTGCACTTCTTCACTACGTTGACGGTGAGAAAAGATATATCATCGCTCCTGAGGGTTTGAAAGTAGGGGATACTGTGATGTCTGGTCCCGAAGCACCTATTAAGGTCGGAAATGCTCTTCAGCTCAAAGATATACCTGTAGGTACCGTGATTCACAATATTGAGCTTTATCCTGGACGTGGTGCTCAACTTGTCCGTGCCGCAGGTACGTGGGCTCAGTATATGGGTAAAGATGATTCTGGTAAATATGCCATTATCAAGTTGCCTTCTGGTGAAATAAGAAAGATCAATTTAAAGTGTAAAGCTACTATCGGTAGAGTTTCCAACCCAGATAATGAAAATATCTCATTAGGTAAAGCTGGTCGTTCTAGATGGCTTGGTAGAAGGCCGCATGTCCGTGGTAGCGCCATGAATGCCGTTGACCACCCACACGGTGGTGGTAAGGGTAAGGCTCCTATAGGACATCCTGCTCCACTTTCTCCATGGGGATGGAAGACGTTGGGTTGGAAAACACGTCGTGGTCGTAGACCTTCTGACAAGTTTATTATTAAGCGTAGGAAGAGGAAGTAAAGGGGTGATGATACGTGGCTAAAATAGAGTGGATTAGAGGAGTGCATTATAAGAGAGGAAAATATACAGATCCAAAACTTTTAAAAAAGATACGCAAGATGAAAGAGACCGGAGAGAAAAAGGTTATAAAGACATGGTCTCGTCGTAGCACCATTACAGAGGAAATGGTAGGCTTTACAATTGCCGTTTATAATGGTAGAATGCATATTCCGGTGTATATCACACCGCAGATGGTTGGTCATAAATTGGGCGAGTTTGCTCCTACCAGGACCTATCGTGGTCATGGTGACAAGAGTGAGCGTAAGACATCTTTAAGGTGAGGTGGTAGAGGATGGAATACAAAGTTGCCAAGGCTACGGCAAAGTATTTGAGAATTTCTCCAAAGAAAGCTCGCCCCGTAATAGCCCTTATAAGGGGCAAGCAGGTAGATGAAGCATTAGCCATTATGAAATATACGCCCAAAAAAGCGGCTAGGATGATATACAAGGTTTTATATTCTGCTATGTCTAATGCCGTTAACAACCATGATATGGATAGAGAGAGACTAATCGTTCACCGTGCGTATGTGAATGAGGGACCAAGGCTAAAGAGATTAAAACCTAGAGCTTTTGGACGTGCTGATATTATGAAACGCAGATTGAGTCATATCACAGTGGAGCTTCGTGAGATGACCGATCAGGAGTACGATAAATACCTTAAGCGTCAGAAAAAGGCAGAGCAGGCCTAATTGGGAGGTGTGAAAATTGGGACAGAAGACACATCCGTTTGGATTCAGACTGGGTATTTTAAAAGGTTGGAGAAGCCGTTGGATGGTACCCCATTATAAATATCCGGATCTAATCGAGGAGGATTACAAGATTAGAAAGTTCTTTAAAGATAATTACGAGCATGCAGATATTTCCGGTGTAGAGATAGAACGTGTAGGTAATAAAATGAATATTTTTGTATATACTGCCTTTCCAGGTGTTTTGATAGGTAAAAAGGGT
>CAZATH010000139.1:0-3836 GCA_964487995.1 uncultured bacterium | reverse complement strand
CTACATAACCAGGAGGACTTCCAAATAATTTAGATACAGAATGCTGTTCCATATATTCTGCCATATCCAGCCTTATCATATTCTCTTCGCTACCATAGACAATTTCTGCAAGCGCACGGGCAAGTTCGGTCTTCCCAACCCCCGTAGGCCCCATAAACAGAAATACAGCAACAGGTCTGTTCCCATTCCTAATACCCAATCTACCACGTCTTACGGCTTTTGCTACTTTTTCTATGGCTGAATCCTGACCTACCACGCGGGATTTTAATAAATTTTCCAAATTCTGTAGCATACTTCTTTCATCACCACTAATCCTCGACACTGGTACCCCAGACATATCAGATATTACATCGAGTATATGATCCAATCTTAAAGTAGCATCTCCTTTGTAATAAAGCTTTTCCCAAATAAACCGCTTTTCCTGGATATCAGCGCGATAGAATTGCCATCCATCTATAAATTTATCATCTTCTTTAGATATAAGATGACCGTAGGCATAATAAGTATCACGCAAATTCATATACTCCAGCGCAGCTCTTCCGCAAGCCCTATCTAATACATCTACAGCTTTGTCAGGCAAATATCTGCTGGATATATACCTCTTAGATAGCTTGACAATAGGATCAAGAAGTTCTGGTGGAATCGTGATATTGTAATGAGATTCGTAAAGGTGTAATGTTCCCAATAATATCTCCTTCGTTTCCTCGATAGTTGGTTCATCTAAATAAACAGGGACAAATCTTCTAACAAGGGCAGAATCTTTTTCAAATCGTTTTTTATAGTCTTCATAAGTAGTAGCACCAATTACACGCAATTGTCCGGTGGCAAGCGCCGGTTTCAATATATTGGCGGCATCTAAGGCTCCCTCAGCAGAACCGGCACCTATAAGTGTGTGAATTTCATCGAAAAACAAAATGATACTATCCCTGTATTTAACAGCCAAGTCAATTATTTTCTTTATTCTGTCCTCAAATTCTCCACGATACTTGGTACCCGCAACAATTGCCGATGTGGCTAGCTCAATGATGTGAGCATCTTTAAGATAATCAGGCACCTCACCATATGCAATTTTTGATGCCAAGCCATGTACTATCATCGTCTTACCAACACCAGGATTACCTATAATAAGTGGGTTACTCTTTATACGCCTTCCCAATATCTCTATCAGTTCTAAAACCTCTTTTTTTCTTCCTATCAGAGGTTCCAACTTCCCTTTTCGAGCCTCCTCTGTTAGGTCCCTACCGAAGTTAGTAATAAATTTTAAAGCCTCCTCAAGGGTATCTTTCTTTCTTTGATTTCTCCTGAAAGGCACTCTTTCCCTTTGTTCATTATTCTGTTCTCTCTCAAAATATTCATCATCCTCTTCAAAGACCTCTTCTTCATCATCAAATAAAACATCAAACATCTCATCAGTTGGCACATCTTCTCCTATATCTTCAAATAGATGTCCCCTTTCACGTTCCCATTGTCTAAATAATCTTTCCAGTTCTACACGATCGAGACCAAACATAGAATGAAGCACACTGTAAACCATACTATCTACTTCTGCAGCAGCAACTAATAGATCAACAGATGTAATTAATCGATTGTTGGCAAGAGCAGATGCACGAGCGAACATTTCTGAAGTCCGCACAAAAGATATATGCGGCTCTCTAGTTCTCATATGCTTGTCAAGAACAAACCTAAGTATTGTCGGTGGTTTTTTTCTCAACAATAACTTACCTGCTTCTGACGCTTTTTCTAACTTTAAAATTGCTAAAAACACAAACAATGGCGATACCTTATTATAAGAATAGGCATCCGTCCATAGACGTTTGCCTATAGCCTCATTTTGTAAATCTATAGCCTTACGTAGCACCCTTTCTGCATCCGGATGCAATTTACTATTCATATATTATCCCTCCTCTAAACTACTAATACCACATAAAGTGCCATATCCATTACAATTAAGCATTTGACCTTTGACTTTTTCCCATACATGCCTTCCTGGTCCAACACCTACTACCAAGTATACTGCCAGATGTGCATGGAGACATTTGATATGGCCGGGGTCTTCTCCCGCTATATGTCCCCAATTAGGATAAAAGTTTACTTTTTCCTTCTTGCCCAAAATACCAGCAACATAAAGCCTACTGAATAAAAACTGCCTATCATTACCATGATAATACAATTTTCTTTGATACCCTTCTGATTCTAACGCACCAACCGCTTTAGATAAAATAGGGCAGGTCAACCAATACACTGTGGGAAATGGTATAGCATCCCACAATGGAGCAGAAGCTATTACCACAGGATATCCCAAATGGCATCTTACTGCCACATAAAAGGGGAAATTAAGCTTCTTTCCCAATTGATGCTCAACAATTTTCCTATCTCTATTTCTCATCGGGTATCACTATTATCATTCCTGTCGACGTTGTTGTCATCATTAGATATTCCAAGGCAACATCTTCCCTAAGTTGAGAAGTGTTGCTACTCATCCATACAGGTAAATCCTTTTTACCATTGACATATTTCGCCATGGTAACACTTCTTTTTATTGTATATGTGTGTAATCCGAGAGAAAATACCGTCCAAACCGTGAGAACGATTAATATAACCTGAATACTAACAACAAGTGCATTGACATACAAACGCATTAAGTTCTGAAAATTATCCTGCTCGTAAAACTTGTCCGCCATACACTATACCTCTATACACATCAACAGATACTAAATCTCCCTCTTTTAAGCTATCTATACCATCTGAAACTCCAATTACCATAGGTATACCCGCAGGAACATTTCCAGCGATATCAAAATCCTTCTTGCGGACAAGTATAACCTTTACCTTACTACCCACTTCGTTTACAGATGCCAAATCATCTACAACAAGAACCTCTCCTTCAGGTTGTCCAAAAGTGATACGGCCAACAATAAATCCAGATCCTATACCTATCCCCCTTGCAACAACCGGCGTATAAGTGGCTATCTTTATAAGATTTGTGGTACCCTCTACTCCAACAAAATCACCTGCCGTAATAACGGCAACATCACCACTCTCCAAATAACCTTTGGCACCTGCTTCATCTATAATGGAGGAAAGCAAAGCATCCACACTGGAAAATGGGGGAATATACAAGGGATACGTTCCCCATACAATGCCCATTTTTCTCAATGTTTCCTCACGGGGACTAGCAGCAACAATATAAGCATGTGGTTTATACTTAGCAACTAACTTAGCCGTTCTCCCCGATTCAGTAGATGTAATAATCGCTTTAGCATGTGTTGTATTGGCAAGTTCACATGTTGCCAAACCAATAGCATCGGTAAAACCGGCAAGGGGGTTTAACTTTTCATAATAGGGCACTTCACCCTCATGCAAAGCTTTTTCTGCCCTAAGAATAATTCTTGACATTGTTTTAATTGTTTCTATTGGATATTTACCAACAGAGGTCTCAGCAGAAAGCATGACAGCATCGGTACCATCAAAAATTGCATTGGCCACATCGGTCGCTTCAGCTCGGGTAGGCATAGGAGAAGATATCATTGATTCCAACATTTGAGTAGCTGTTATAACCGGTTTAGCGTACTTTCTTGCCAACTTAATAATCTTTTTCTGGACAACAGGTACTTCTTCTATAGGTATCTCTACACCTAAATCGCCGCGAGCTATTAATATAGCATCAGCAACAAAGATAATAGATTCTAAATTTTCCACTGCTTCATATTTCTCAATCTTAGCAATAATACCAATATTTCTACCTCCGTTAACAGCAAGGAAATTACGTAGCTCCATTACATCGTCTGCACTTCGCACAAATGACTGTGCTATATAATCAACCCCCATCTTAATAC
>CAZATH010000138.1:0-3875 GCA_964487995.1 uncultured bacterium | reverse complement strand
AGCACAGAATGCCACTCACATCATAGGCAAGGTAGAAAAACATGAACTTGCCCCACTGATGGGCAAACTTTCCGGCAGACATAAACTGCTGTCTAGAAAAGTAGACGTGCTTCCATATATTAAAAAGTATATCCAGCATATCAGCGGAAATTCAGAAAACCGACAATAATAAAAAATATCTTGGTATCCTCACCTTCAATACCGGCGACTTGTAAAATCACCTCTACAATCAATAACTTCCTATGACAACCTCAACTTAAACATGTAATACTCCCCATCTTATCTGGTCCCACCAATGGTAGCCCTTTTGGTATTCTTTAATAGTTATTAATACAAATCAACACTCACCCACAGGAAAATATATAATTAAATGTTTAAACCCCTGAGTAATATATCCCCTGAATATACTTGATAAGACACCTATAACAACCCATTAACCATATGTTATAATTAAAAGGAGAGGGGGGATTGAGCATGAAAAAATATATACCAATACTAACCATACTGATAGGAATACTGCTGGTCGTGTATACACCGGCTCCTTCTACTACAACAATTAAAGATACATTCCGTCTGGAAAATAACGTATCACTTGAGATGCTTGGAAATTCCTATCTGATTTACAACGGTGTAGGACACAAACAGCTAACACTGATGGGGGGAACATATCAGATAAAGAGCAATCTTAACCTATCCCATCTATACTGCTATGGTGCCAATGTAACGTTTACCACACCGGTAAAACCACATTTCATCTTTTCTGTAGGTTGCAATATTACATTTAAAAAGCCCTCTTCTCTTAGAGTAGGTGGCATATTCATAGAAAGCCATATATCAGGTAAATTATCAGGCAACAACTCCCTTATAGTCTCAAACCCCATCGTATACTATGGTTTAATGCCATTTAGAGTATCCTACACTACATTTATAGGAATCCTGCTTCTGATATCCGGCTTCTTCTCTCTGGTAAAGCCACTTCCCAAACCCAGCAGATACCTTCATATGACAGGAGCATTATGGGGAACACCTGTATTCTTTGGGGTAATGGCACTGGTATATATCATTGCCTCTTTCTTCTTTGTAGCACCAGGTATTAGGGAGCTTAACTTTGATGTGGCAATGATAGGGATATATATACACATCATATCGGCATACGTATTTACTTTAGTGGCACTATTTGGCATGTATTTTCTAATCTCGCAGAAAAATTTACTTTCATACTATGTTCCATTAATGGGCATTGTAGCATTGGCAAGTTATCCAATTGCCATGATTATGCTTCTGGTAATGATACCCATAGGCGTATTGACACTGCTACTAATACCGGATATTGTGCATGAAAAATATATGGTAAACACATACTATACCGACACAGCATATAAAGATCTGGGAAAAGCAAATTCTTAATCTACAATAACTCTCTGTGCCACTATTCTATCGACGTACCATAGTATAAAATGGAAGATATCCAATAACTTTACCGCATGCTATGGTGATACCAGTCAGATACAACCAGATAGAGATTAGACAGAAAAATATCCAACTAAAAGAATAGCAATAGCTAAAAAGCGAATTTACCATCAATACTACACTTTTAGCCCCCAAAACAACAACATACTCTCATATCAAAAAGCCAATAATAAAATAGATAAAACCCAATGCCAATGTCGAAAACTATACTATATAGTTGGCATGCGATAAATCACAAACTATTGAGAAAACTATAAAATAAGAAATAACCGCATAGGTATATATTCTAAAGCATTAGAAAGTTCCATCCACATCATTTAGAATAAATATATACTTTAATATCTTCTTAATAATAGCAAGAAAAACACGATATCTAATAGTATTTACAGATAATATCAATATTCAATCAGTCTTTATGTCTTATAAAAACCAACAATACTTCTGTATACACCTCATATTTCAAATAGTTCAAAAGAATTAGTCTGAATCACTACCGTCTCGATACCCTTCCTAATCGCGACTTCTTTTATCACGTTGTTTACTTTATGGGCATACTCCCTTAACTGGTTTTTATCTGTTCCGAAATGCGTCTACTAATACAAAAAACTAAAAAATTTGTTTATATCAGCAGAGGCATAGCCTTACCATAAACCATGGTGTTGTTATTCCATGAATTTACAATAATATAATTTACTCACTCATAATCACTTCTATGATATTAAAAAGCTCCCATCCAATATATATATCACCTTTAAGACAAGTATCTACAGCCAAGGATTTATAAATATTATCAATAACATAGTTTTGAGACATCAAATTACATTTCGAAATACTATATAAAGGAGTGCCAGAAGAATCCGGCACTCCCCTTTAAACTTTATAAAACTACCTATCTTCTATAAAATCTTGAATACCTTTCATAATATCTACAGATACATTACCACTAACATGCTCCAAGCCAAAGCCAAATAGCATAGTATTATCTGTAGTTACCTCTAAAGCATAGTTACCTGAATCTATATCATCATAACCTCCAGAAAGTGTATCCCAAATGGTAATCCAAGAGTCGTTTGCATCAATAGTGGCAGACAGGCCATCAAAATAATAATCTCCTGTAATATCTACATAGTCACCAATATAACTATCTGCATATTCCGCTCTAAAGACATCTCTTAGGAAATCTTCCCAACCATCCCTATAAGCGTTATAACCAACATCTGGTCCAAATAGAATAAATTTGCCACCGCTATTTACATAATCGGCAATCTGCTTTCTATCAGAAGAAAGAAGTGTTGTCTTGTAATCTTCACCGGTAAACCATATCACGGCATCATAATCTTTAAGGAATACCCCAGAAAGTGCCTGCCCTTCCGGAACTTCTACCACATCATAGGATATATTGAGAGCATCAAGTGCATCTTCATAATATGTTTCATAATCCGCTCCACCATCGTCATCTACAAGTAATATTTTTAATGTGTTGTTTTCACCAGAATTTCTTAAGGAAAGTAGATAATTTACAATGTTTATGGCAAGGGTAGAATCATCGCCATAACTCCAACCATCATGTAACCTGTCCCCAGGTGCTCCCGTGCCATCATCAAAGGGACTACTATCACCAATGGCAACAAACCCACCTTTCCCGTATGTGCCATATACGATATACGGGCTACCATCGGAATAAGTGGCTGCCACTTTTACATTGTCATTTAACACTTTTATAGAAGAGGCTCCCCAAGCTCCAATCTTGCTGATACCCTCCATAAATGGACCACTAAAGGGACCTGTCATCGGTGCCTCTTTTTTGTATCCCGTCAAGAATTTAAAACCAAGGGTAGGCACAAATGCATTGAATATCTTTACTGCATCATATCCATTGTGGTTTCTGTCAGCTCCAGAGTGGTCTGCTATAAAGAATACCGTGCCACCATTTTCAATATATGTCAGTATTGCATCCTGCTCCCGGGTAGTAAATGGATCGTTGGGCTCAGGAATAATATACACATCGTAGTTCTTCAGCACGTCATAGGTAATATCATCGTCGTGATCGTGAGATGCACTCCTACTGTCATCGGTGCCAAATGCATTCACCGTCAAACCTTCAGATTTTAAAGCATTGGCAAAGTCTGAGTAGCCACCGGTAATGGTCCAGTCGGCATTACCTGCAGTCTGCAGATGGGCATTGTCAAATAAAACGCTACCTGAAAGGGCATAAGACACAGAAGATGTGGGAAGATAAAAACCTGTAAGAGACAGCATCACCACAAGAGTGGTGATCAAAACTTTTCGCATGTTTTGTCGCCTCCTGTAAATATTTTTGAGATTGCAGATGTATTATATCCTATTAGAATGATGATATGACATCATAATGTACTAAAAAATATGCAGGAAGAGAATAAAATCTA
>CAZATH010000137.1:0-3877 GCA_964487995.1 uncultured bacterium | reverse complement strand
TTCAATGGCGTATACAGGGAGACCTAAGTTCCTTGATAGTGAGCCTTGGAAAGATATAAAAGCCGTAAAAGAAAATCAGGTATATTATGTCAATGACGATTGGGTATTTAGACCTGGGCCTCGTATTGTATATGGTCTTATGGAGCTTGCCCATATTGTTCAGCCATCTACGTTTTCCAAAAAGTTGGTAGCTATTGGCTTAAATGACAGAGTGTATGCGAAAGCTTACTATAAGCATGAACTCAAATCTGATAACGGGCCTATTGCTGTGTATCTAAACGCTGATGAGGGAAGAACATACATGTCTAGAGATGCCATTGAGAAGGTATTGGGAGTTGAGGTAGGTACTGATTTCGTTGTCTACAATGGAAAAACTTGTAATGTAAAAACCGATGAGTCTGGTGTTTATATCCGTTTGAGAGATGTTTTGAATTGCATGGGAATCAAAGATGTTATTTGGAATGGAGATTATAGGGAGATATATCTATTGATGCCATGAGAAAATATACTGCATTGTGGTTAGGAGGGGGAGTAATCCTCCTCCTTTTTGCCTTGATTTTTTCCGTTTCTTATACCACTTTAAAACCCGCAGCTGCTGTTTACATATCACCTAGTGATATATTTCTTTTGTTTTTCAAGTTGATTAAAGATATTCCTCTGAATGTTACAGATAAGATAGCTCTCCTTAGAATGCAACGTGTTTTAGCGGCTGCAATATCCGGGGTTTTGCTAGCTGTGGGGGGAAACTTGTACCAGACTATCCTAAACAATCCCTTAGTTGATCCGTACATTTTGGGTGTATCAGCTGGTGCCTCTTTGGGAGCTGTTATAGCATATAGATTTAACTTACCCGGGCCTGTATGGATTTATGCCTTTTCGCTTTCATTGATATCATTTTTTATTTCTTATCTTATAGGGAAGGGCAATAAGTTAAAAATTGTGCTTTCTGGGGTTGTCATGTCATCTTTAATATCGGCTGGTATTACTCTTGTTTTGATTATGTGGCGAGATTCTCTTCATAATATACTCGCCTGGTTAATGGGAAGTTTTGCCTTGGCAGATGGGTACAAAATAACGTTGCAGTTTGGGGTAATGGTTATAGTTGTTGTTATTGTGCTACTGACGATTAAAGTTTTAGATATCATGATGCTTGGTGATGAAATTGCCCATAGTGTAGGTATAAATATAACTTTCTATAAAGTTTTATATCTTACCGTAGCATCTCTGGCTGCATCTTTTGTTGCATCTTTTTATGGTATTGTTTCCTTTGTTGGACTGATGTCACCACATATTGCACGTATTATTGTTGGAGATAAACACTTGGCTAAGGTTTTGCTGTCTATGGAGGTAGGTGCAATTATTTTAGTTGTTGGCGATTTTCTAAGTAGAGGAGTGCTGTATCCAACAGAGATACCTATAGGGGTGTTTACTTCTGTTCTTGGTGGTTTGTTTTTTCTGTATTTAGTCGTTCGTGGTGATTGGCAGTGATAGATATTAGGCATGTTAGTTTTGCTTATAGTAAAGGGAAATATACGCTAAAAGATATATGTCTCAATCTCAATCAAGAGTGGTTTCCCGTGGCTTTAATAGGACCTAATGGTGCAGGTAAAACAACATTGTTAAAGCTAATCAGTGGCATATTAACACCCAACACGGGAAGCATTACCGTGGATGGCTATTATATCAATAAGCTTAGGGACAAACAGCGAGCCGCTTTGGTTGGTGTTTTGTTCCCCGATCGGGTTAATAGTGTTGCCGTTTCGGTTTTCGATGTGGTTTTGTCGGGTGCATATAGATATGAGAGAGGTATTTGGGATATTGGTAGGGCTTATAGAAACCATGCAGAAGATGTTATGAAAAGGATTGGCATATTGCATTTGCGAGATAGGATGTTCTCTACATTATCTTCAGGTGAGCGTCAACTAGTGCTTCTTGCTATGATTCTTGTTCAATCACCTAAAATTATACTCATGGATGAACCTACTTCATTTTTAGATCCACTTCATCGTTATATGCTGGTAGATATTATTAGGAATCTTAGCAGAGACCATAAAATTATTTTTACGTCTCATGACGTAGAGTTTATTAAAGCAGTGTCTCGCTTTGCTGTTGGAATGAAAAATGGTAGAATATATTACACGGGTGAAACCGAAAGATTTTTAGAAGAGGCATTTGTAGGTGTGTTTGGTATATCATATAGTAGGTATACTTCTGTCTTTAGGCTTTGATATGCTATACTTTTCTGGTAAAATAGCAAGCGATTATATACAGAGAGATTGTGAAAGGAGGAAGGATGCACATGTATGCTATAGTGGAAATGGCTGGTAAACAGTTTAAGATAAAAGAGGGTAAACCTGTGGTTGTCCCAGGTTGGTGGGAGAAAGAAGAACTGAAGAAGGATGTAAAGGTACTCTTTTATAAAGACAAAGAAGGGCAGATTTACATGGGAGACCCATATCTGCCATCTGTCAAGGTGGATTTTGATGTGTTGAAGCAATTTAGAGGATAGAAAGTAAGAGCTTTTAAGTATCGTGCCAAGAGTAACTATAGGAAACGTAAGAACATTAAGCCAAGGTATACTCTTATAAGAATTACATCTTTGGGAGCTGAGTAGGCTTGATAGATATTCGTGTTCTGACGGATAGAAATGGCCATATCAGAGAAGTCACTTTTAAGGGTCATGCTGGGATGTCAGGCACTGGTAAGGATATAGTTTGTGCAGCTTATTCAACGTTGGCACAGTATGTGGCAAATACGCTGTTGAATATTTACAGATCTAAAAAGGTAGAGATACAGTTGGAAGAGGGGTATTTTCGCCTATTTCTAAAAGATCTGGAGCTTGATAATGTAGAAAAGGTTATCATTAAAGGACTTATTGAAGCAGCAGAGGGTATATCTTTGCGGTATAGACCGTATGTAAGATTTAGGAAGGAGGTAAGGGTAAAATGGTAATTACATGGGATCTTCAGCTATTTGCTCACCATAAGGGTGGTTCATCTACTAAAAATGGACGTGATTCTAATCCAAAATATCTTGGAGTAAAGAGACATGATGGACAAATTGTTAGGGCTGGTAATATTATTGTTAGACAGAGGGGAACCCGTTTTTATCCCGGCAAGAACACTTATCTAGGTTCCGATTATACATTGCATGCAGCTGTGGACGGTATTGTGAAATTTACACGTAGGCGTGGCCGCAAGTATGTAGATGTTATTCCATTGGCTGACTAAGAGATGAGGTTTGCAGATAGGGCTATTATACATGTAAAAGCTGGTAAGGGTGGAGACGGGGCAGCTACTTTTAGAAGGGAGAAGTTTGTTCCCCGTGGTGGCCCTGATGGAGGAGATGGTGGAGATGGAGGGTCGGTTTATTTGGAAACCGACCCTTCTTTGTTGACACTTCTTGATTTTCACTATGAAGACGAATTTGAGGCAGAAGATGGGAAGCCTGGAAGAGGCAAAAAATTATATGGTAAAAAAGGCAAAGATATTATTATAAAGGTACCTGTTGGTACCATTGTAAAAGATGCCCATACAGGTAATGTACTTGCCGACTTAAATGCTCCGGGGCTTAGGCTTCTTGTGGCCCGTGGTGGAAGGGGTGGGCGTGGCAATGTTCACTTTGCAACTCCTACCAGAAGAACTCCTAAGTTCGCAGAAAAGGGTTATCCAGGCGAGGAGCGTGACCTTATCCTTGAGCTGAAGTTGGTTGCCGATGTTGGGCTTGTTGGTTTGCCCAATGCCGGTAAATCAACATTAATTTCTCGTCTAACTGCCGCACACCCCAAGATAGCCGATTATCCATTTACCACATTAGCTCCCGTGTTGGGTATTATGGATCTTGGTGATGGTAGATCTGTAGTCATAGCGGATATGCC
>CAZATH010000136.1:0-3916 GCA_964487995.1 uncultured bacterium | reverse complement strand
GGTTGAAGATACTTATATAATTGTACATAATTTCTATGATGTGGTTGTGGGAAGAATTATTGACAAGAAAGAAGAGGGCTATGTTGTGGATATAGGAAATAGAGAGATTTTAGTTTCTTCGTTTGGAAGTGTGGATTTGCCGAGATATATGCACGTTGCAGTGGCACCAGCAGGCTCGGTAATTGGTGATGTTACTGTGGAGAAAAGGGGAAATTATGAAGGTATTATTCCTACTCTCTCCATGTTGGGAATTCCCGATATTGTAATGCTACCGTCTGAAGGTGGCGTCCCTGTTTTTCCTTATGAGATAGAAGTTGGTACTCCTCTTGAAGATGCACTTGGACTTCCGGAAACGGTATTTGATATATATATTGCACCGCCAAGGGGTGACCTTGGTTCTATTTGGGGATTTGTTAGAGAGCTTGGTCGTGTGTTTGGATTGGAGGTAAAAAAGCCAGAGTTCCCTAGTGTATCTATAGGAAAGGGGAGTGTTGTAGAAATAGAGTCTCTTGATGATACTCCGGTGTATATAGGGGTTCTCATTAAGGGGGTTCATATTGATGAGTCTCCTTGGTGGCTTCAGAGAACGCTTTCATATCTTGGTATCAGACCTATTTATAATGTGGTAGATATTACCAACTATTATTTAGCTGTATATGGCCAACCTATGCATGCCTTTGATTGGGATAAGGTTAAAGATAGGGTGATTGTTAGAAGGGCAAAGGCTAGAGAAATACTTAAAACACTTGATGGTGTGGAAAGGAAGCTTGATGAGGATATCTTGGTTATTGCCGATGCGGAAAAACCCATTGCCATTGCCGGTGTGATGGGAGGAGAGAATACGGAGATATCCGAAGATACAGAGAATATCTTTCTTGAGGTGGCTTATTTTACGCCTCTTGTAGTTGCCCGTTCTTCAAGAAAGTTGGCTCTAAGAACCGATGCCTCTTATCGATTTGAAAGGGGTATAGATCCTGCTAAATTGTCTGCTTATGCAAAGATGGCAGCTGAAGATATTGTAAAGATTGCCGGTGGTAAAGTTGTATCTATGGAAAAAGTTGGGGATGAGTGGGACACAAAAGAAATCTCTCTGAATGTAGAAAAGGCCAATGTGCTTTTGGGAAGAGATCTTGACTGGGAGAAAGAAATTATCCGTTTAGGATTTCAGTGGCAAGATGGTAAGGTGGTAGTTCCATCTTTTAGACATGATCTAAATATTACAGAGGATATTGTCGATGAAGTGGTTAAAAAATGGGGATATGAAGAGGTTTCTGAAGAGTTGCCTACCTATGCCGTGACGTGGGATCCCGATGATGAGGTAGTGGTTGTGGAAGAAAGACTTGCCCATGATCTGGCCTCTCACGGTTTAATGGAGGTATGGACACTGAGTTTGATGGATCCAGATGATGTAAAGCGTGCTCAGGTAGGAGATGGTGTTTCACTTCTGAATCCTGTAAGTAAGTTATATAGTGTGCTTAGGCCTCATCTCCTTCCATCTCTTCTGCTTGCCCAGAAGTCCAATGAGGTATATGGTATTGATAATGTCTTTTTATTTGAAATAGGTAAGATATTCCCAGATCTTAAGGAGAAGAGACAGGTGGGTATACTTGTGGCAGGAGATTTTGTGCTTTCCGATTGGAGGCACATTTCTGTGCCTGCTGATTTCTTCTTCTTGAAAGGAATATTAGAGGATGTCTTCAGAAGATGGGGTATACGTGCCCAGTGGAAGGAAGCCAAGGTTCCTTATATTCATCCTGTTCGTGGTGCTTCTATTGTTGTTGATGATAAAGAGGTTGGCGTGATAGGTGATCTTCATCCCGATATTGCCGAAGCCTTCGACCTGAGGAATAGGCCTGTGGTAGCTTTTATCGATTTTGAGTTATTTGAAAAGTATATGAAGAGAGAAAAGAAGGCAAAAGTTCCGATAAAATCTCCTGCTTTGTGGCGTGATATATCTATGATAGTGCCATATACTGTTTCCATGGATAGTATCCTTTCCACCATTAGAGCTAATGCTGGTGAGCACCTTGAGGAAATAGAGGTTATAGATGTATTTGAGGATGAGAAAAAGATAGGAAAAGATCTACGCTCCATTACCATACGATTGATTTTTAGAAAACCAGATGGTGCAATACAGTCTGAAGAGGCGGATATCTATATGGTAAATATTTATAATAAATTAGAGGATATGGGAATAAAGATTAGGAGGTAATAATGGATAAACGCTCTTTATCTGCTATTGAGTACGATAAGATTATGAAGAGGATAGAGAATGGGTGTGCTACACCATGGGGTAGGGCACTTGTTTCTACAGTAAAACCTTCTCCCCACTATGATGTTGTGAAGGAACTTTTGGAACAGGCAAGGGAGGCAATGGATTTTCTTGGTATTTATGGTACTCCTTTTCTCAGAGCTGTTTCTGGGGATGCCGAACGTTATCTTTCTGAGGTAAGAAGGGGAGGTATCCTCTCGATAGAAGGGGTTATTGCTGTTAAAGATCTACTAGATCTGATGTGGCGCCTTCGCTCCAAAGTGGATAAAGAGCGATATCCGTATCTATATCGCTTGACAAAGGATCTTTGGGATTTTAGGCATTGGATACTGGATGTTGAGGGCAAGATTAAGGACAATGGGCAGGTTGACGATAGGGCAACCCCCCGTTTGGCAGATATTAGAAAGAAACAATCGGAAAAGAAGGCAAGTATTAAAAAGAAGATAGAATCTCTAAAGAAGCGATATAAAGGTTCTATTGCGGAAAATCCACCATATAGAATTATTGGTGGTAGATATGTGTTGCCGGTAATATCTACCCATGCGGCAAGGGTAAAGGGTATTGTACATGGCCATTCTGAAAGTGGCAAAACGGTCTATGTTGAGCCATTGGAACTTGTCTCTATGAACAACGAGCTTGAAGAACTCTATGAAAAGGAACAGAAGGAGATAGCCTGGATACTGAAGAAACTTTCCGATGATCTTCGTGAGAGCATAGAGGGTAGTTCTATTACGCTTGAAATGGCTCTTGATAGCTTGGCTGAGATAGACTTTGCGTTTTCCCGTGCCTCATGGGCTTTAGATGTAAATGGTGCTGTGCCTATGGTTACAAGAGATAGAAAGTTAAAACTAAGACTTGCCAGACATCCTCTGATACCTCGAGATAAAGTGGTGCCTTTGTCTCTGGAAATAGGCGGGGATTATCGCTTAATGCTAATTACCGGTCCTAATACTGGTGGTAAAACAGTAACCTTGAAGACAGTAGGATTGCTGGTTGCCCTCACGCAGACAGGTGTACCTATACCTGCCGATAGCGATAGTGTTATTCCCGTTATGGATAATATATTTGCAGATATTGGTGATGAGCAGAGCATAGAGCAGTCCTTGTCTACATTTTCAGCCCATATGGTTCAGATCATTAAAATTTTAAAGGAAGCAACATCGAGTAGCTTGGTGCTTATTGATGAACTGGGAGCAGGCACCGATCCTGTGGAAGGAGTTGCCATAGCTAGGGCTATCTTGGAAAAACTTCTCAAGATTAGGGCCATTTCTCTTGTTACCACTCACCATGGTGAATTAAAAACCTTCGTTGCCGGAGCAGTTGGTGCCATTAATGCTTCGATGGAATTTAATCAAGATACATTAACCCCCACATATAAACTTGTGGTAGGCATTCCTGGTAAGTCGTTTGCTTTGGAAATTGCCAAGAGGCTGGGTATGCCTGAAGATGTGCTTTCTAGTGCTGCCAAGTATATTCCAGAAGGTAGAAAAGAGGCAGAAGTTCTCATTAAGGACCTTGAGAAGAAGAGACAGGAACTGGAGAGATTAACAGAAGAAGTTAAGACTAAAGAAAGTGAACTTAGAGAAAAAGAAAGAAAACTTAGTGAACTCGAGCTTAAGCTCAAGCAAAAGCAGGAGAAGGTAA
>CAZATH010000135.1:0-3957 GCA_964487995.1 uncultured bacterium | reverse complement strand
ACCCCAAAGTGCTGAGATTTCATGATTTAGGGGATATAAGACCCGCATCCAGATACGAAATTAATATTCTTGGGCAATTACTACCTTTCCGCGAGTTGAGAAATTATATAAAAAATAGACTTGTTCTTGTGGCTCGGCAACCCGGACTTGACTATCGTAAGGATGTATTCCTAGACGGATACAAGTTCGGCACTTTGGAATATACAAATGATGAAGAATGGCGGTGGAGATTCGTACCTTCGGGAAAAGGTGCCCGATTCATTTACGATTTGGTGGGGCATATTGATTTTGAAATTGAAGCATCAGGGCATATCAAAGGAAAGAAAATAAGCAGGGAGATAGAGGGAGATTGGGCAATAGTCTATATATCTGGTTGCATAGGCGTTGCCATAAGAAGCGCAAAGGGAACGAAAATAAAAGATGTTTATTGCAGAAGAGTGAGAAATAAAAGCAGAAGTGATATGGAGAAGGCGGTTCTTGCAAACATAAGTTATCTTGAAAAGATTGAAAGATTAGCGGTGAAGAAAATCAGAGATAGCAAAGCGAATTATGTAGCCTTTTCCGGAGGCAAAGATAGTGAGGTCGCAGTTTATCTTGCAAAAAAGGCGGGTGTGAAAGAGGCTATATTTCTCAACACAGGGCTTGAATTCCCGGAAACGGTAAGATTTGCAAGAAAATTTGCGGAAATCATGGGCATGGAACTCATAGAAAAAGACGCGCCCTACGATTTCTGGAGTGTAGTGAAGGAGAAGGGGGTTCCCACAAAGGATAATAGATGGTGTACATCATTATTAAAATTATATAATCTTAAAAGTTTTAGGGGAGTAATCGTGGACGGTACCAGGAGATATGAATCTTTAGCAAGAATGTTGAGACAGGGTACTAGGAGAATAGGCAATCTCAAGGTAATATATCCAATTCTTGATTGGCTTGCACTTGATATTTGGATGTTCATAAAATGGAAAGGTTTGCCTTATAATATCCTCTACGATATGGGATACGAGCGTATAGGCTGCTTCATCTGTCCTGCCATGCTCAACGCCGAGTTTCATAACTTAAAGAGAACGCATCCAAACCTGTTTCACAAATGGTATAGTTATCTTCGTACTGTGGGTTTTACAAATGAAGAAATAATGAGTGGGATATGGAGATGGAAAAATTTACCAGCAAAATTAAAATAATATTGAAGCAATATAAATATTCGTCTCAGAAATAAATTTAAACCGGCGATAAGTTTTTTATAGGAAATGTAATATCGCACTGATTTCGGTGATGTGTAATGATTGGACAAAAAATCGGAGAAAAGCTGAAGCAATTTGATTGGGAGAAGATGCGTATACCTTTGATTCTTACATTGATAGTTCTATTTGCATTGTTTTTAAGAATATATTGGGCGATTGGGCCATCTATACAGTATGGATACTCCGTATCTGGGGGATCGGACTCTTATTACCACGAGAAGATAATCTTCCATATTCTTGATTCAAAGCATCAACTCCTCCAAGATCCAATGCTAAATTATCCGATAGGTGTAAATAATCCAAGGCCACCCCTGTTTCACTGGGCAATAGTGCTATTTAGCTATGTATTTGCTCCATTCATGGGTATGCATGATGCAGCTCTTTTAATGCTCATCCTCTTTCCTGCAATCTTTGGCTCATTAACAATAATACCTATTTACTTGATTGGTAAAGAAGCTTTCAGTAAAAGGGTCGGTCTTTTGGCAGCGCTATTTCTTGCCATAATACCATCAGATATTACAAGAAGTGTTGCTACACAGGCAGATTGGGATGCATTCAACTTATTCTTCATAATGTTATCCTTTTATTTCTTCTTGAGGGCTTTGAAAACCGTGAAGTATAAACACTGGATAAAGGACTGGTTCAATTTCAGGGAGGTAAAGAATGGCCTCAAGGTATTTACTGTAGAAAATAAGCTCAGTTTGGTATATGCAGCTCTTTCAGGAGTGTCTCTAGGTGCGGTAGCACTCGCGTGGAAAGGTTACACATACGCTTTGGCTATACTGGTCATATATCTTTTTGTGCAGGTTTTTATCAACAGATTCAGAAACAAGTCAAATCTGCATATGGCAGCCTTTATACTTATTTATACATTGTTTGCCTTTGGGATATCGTTTCCATGGTATTACATTACCCATAGGCTGGTGCAGTGGTATCTGGTGCCTCTTATCTTGATAGTTGGCGTTCTGGTTATAAGCATAATACTTGAAGTAACAGGCAAATATCCATGGACATTTGTTTTTATCGTTGCAGCAATAATTATTGGAGGCTCACTTGCTATTATAAATGTATTTCTGCCGGATATGTGGGAATTGATAGTAAGTGGACAAGGTTATTTTGTTAAAAGCAAACTCTACTCAACAATTGCAGAGGCGCAGCCAGCGACACTGAGTTATCTAGTAATGTCATTTGGAGTTGCCATATTCTTCTTTGCTATAATAGGTATATTCAATATAATATATATAATGAGAAGAAAGAAAGAAGAGTATTATCTATTCTTTGTGTTTTATTCCATAATTGCCATATACATGGCATTGTCTGCAGCCAGATTCATATTCAATGCGTCACCAGCCTTCGCGTTAACGGGTGCAGTTGGTGTCATTTGGCTTATTAAAATAATGAAACTCAGGGAAACATTTGAAGAGGTTAAAAAGTATAAGGGTAATTGGAAAAAGATGCTCAAGACGAGTTTAAAAATCTCTCAAATAACTGTCATATTGGTTATAGTATTTCTTTTAGTTATACCAACAATTAGGAGTGCTGTTGATGCGGGCATCCCATATGAAAGCAAAAAGAAGTATGATAAGCAGATATATGATGCATTACCATCCTTTATGAAGCCCAATGAAACTGCATATAAATCCTCTGCACCTTGGTACTTTGGTGCTTTTGGATACTCTCTACCGCGTGAGGTATACCCTTGGCCGCGTGCTTGGAAATGGTTAAGTGAGCAGGATAATAACACACCTCCAGAGGATAGACCTGCATTTGTATCCTGGTGGGACTATGGGTTTGAATCTGTTGAAGAGGGTAAGCATCCGGCAGTAGCGGATAATTTCCAGAACGGTTATCGTATGGCGGCTCAAATTATAACAGCTCAGAATGAAAGTGAAGTTATATCACTTTTTATAATAAGACTAATGGAGGGTGATTATGTAAAGCATAATGGATTTAGCCAGGGAATGATAAATATACTTCATAAATATCTGAATGACGAAGAAGTTAAAAAGGTTATTGATATATTCAGGGATCCAGGTAAATACAGAAAAGAAATTTTACTCAGACCGGATTACTATGGCTACTATTCAAGTGACATATCCAATAAGAATGCAATGTATGTCGCCCTGAAAGGTCTTCTGGCACATAAAAGTGAATCAATGCTCATTAAGCTTTATGACGATGTCCGCAACTATACTCATAAAGATATACGTTACTTTGCCGTTGATTACCGTCTGTTTCCATTTTCCGGAAGGGACACCGGGATTTTCTATGCACCTGCTAAACTTGGTGATAGAAGAATACATCAGTATGGCGGTACAGTGATACCATATGATTTCTATGATTTAAAGGCTGTTGACCAATACGGTAATGAATATGAAATAAATAAAGTTCCTGCAAATGTTCATATTGTGAGATATAAAATAGAATATAAGCCGATGTTTTATCATTGTATGTTATACCGCACTTTCATAGGATACTCGGGGAGCGATATAGGTAAAAGATCGGGGATACCAGGATTTTCACCAGGTCTTTATAATTACTACCCAATGCAGGCTTGGAATTTAACACATTTTAAACTTGTGTACAGGACAGCCTACTGGAATCCATATAAAGATTATAAAAATCACACCGATGCTTGGAGGCCCATTCCCATAGAGTTGGCTTTAAAATATGAGAGGGAGAAGAAAGGTACAGTTGAGCTTAATCCGCCAGCCGC
>CAZATH010000134.1:2974-4052 GCA_964487995.1 uncultured bacterium | reverse complement strand
AGAAAATATTTTAAAAAGTTGCTTTCTGAAGACTATCCTCCTGAGTATTACCAATGGGAAACATTATTTGTAGGTGATCTGGCCTTTTTCCTTGGTGATGAAGATAAAGGATGGTTTTATTATAAGCGTTATTTCAAACCATATTCTGAATATATGCTGAGACGTAAGGCCAGGCTGTTTTTCCAGTCTGCTCCTGATGATAGCAAATTGCTTTATAGTCGTTTAGTGGAGGAAAAAAAGCCTCTCAGTGTGGGGGATATATTAAGATATGCTTATCTTTTGGGGCCTAGAGATGGTAGGAAGTTTTTGTATAGCTTAATTAACAACGATGAAATAGGCAGTATAATGGCAGATATTGCCGATAAAGATTTTGGTGAGATTAATCAATATATAGATAATATTCCTTTATATCCAACATTTGAAGGAATAGTAGGGCGTAGTAGGTGGAAGGCAAAGGATATTGTCCTACCTATTGAAGTTTTATCCCATCTATTGGGAACACTTTATATGCCATGGAATAATTTGTTCCTAAGTAGAAAAGGAATTTTAAAAGAAAAAATTCGTATTCCTTATAAGCTATGGGATTGGGCATATTCTTATGAATATCATTATGCTTATTTGCCGCCTTGGTGGAGAGAAGGTGTTATTTATCTTGAGGATAGGTGGAAGGTTAATATGTTGATTTTATCTAAAAAGGTTGGGGGTAAAAGGAGATGTATTTGGGGAAATAGGGTAATTTGCAATGAGATTATCGATATCTACGATAGTTCTTTAAAGCCTATACTTGAGGTGATATAAGATGATTATAAACATCAGGTCTATAACTGGTAAAGAGGAGTTTGAGAAAGTTAAACCTAGATTAGTAGAGATATTGTTTTCGGCATATGAGAAATATCCTGAGTATGGTGTAGAAGATGAATCTGAGGCAGTAAGATATTTAGATTGGCTGTATAAAGCTGATCCTGAAGGTTTTTTCCTGGCTATTTGGGAAGGTGATATTGTAGCTGGTTTTGTAGCTACCCACAGCCAGTGGTGGGATAAGTATATAGGAAAGTTTGTTGGCGAAATACACGAGATA
>CAZATH010000134.1:0-2964 GCA_964487995.1 uncultured bacterium | reverse complement strand
ATGCTCATGAAAACTGCAGAAGAATATTTTCTCCGAGATGGAAGAGATATAGCGGCATTGTGGGTTGGTGTTAATAATACTGCAGCAATACGTTTTTATGAGCGAAGAGGATATATACGAGGGGAAATTCGTGGGCCGTGGCTAAGGATGAGAAAGTATATTAGGGGGTAGTATTGTGGCACGCATTGGTCATGATGAAATTACAGAAAGATATATAAGAATGTTTAACTATGAGGATGAACAGTTGACAATAAAAGAAATGGCACAAAGATTAGGTGTTTCTCCTTGGGCTGTTTACAGAGGAATAAAAAAACTCATAGATAAAGGTTATATAGAAGAACATCACAAAGGTAGTAGAAGAAGAGGCAGACCAACAAAAGTGTTTAGATTAACACAACGAGGTATTCGCTTTCTTAGGGTGCTAGGAGGGAAGGTGGAAATTGAAGAGGTCATATCGGTACTTAGACCTACATTTAAACAACTAAGAAGCGGCGATATTGTTCATTCTATAGCAGGTTTAGAGAGATTTTTAAACGATGATCGAAGGAGTATTATTGCACGAAGGATGGGGCTTAGTTTGTGGACGGTTTTATTAGTTAAATATGCAGGTTCAGAATTGAGTTTTAACCATATCAACGATGTTATAGTGGATATACATCGTGATGTGTGGTCTAATTCTTCGGTTCCCGATATTTTAAAGGCAAGAGCATTTGTTGGTATTGTGTGGATTGCTTTACCCTATATTACCGGTATTCGGAGATTACTTATTGTGCCAGAAAAGATTCTCTTATCTGAAGAGGAGCTCGTGTTTTATATTTCTGTTCACTGGGATGGTATACAAAGATTTATAGATGAATGGATTATCTAAAGGCACGCGACTCTTCGCGTGCCTTTATTGGTTATTTACCTAAGATGTCTAATGCGCCATTGATTGTCAGGATGTCAAATAGGGTATACAAGTTGTCTATCATGAAACGTGTATATTTACCTACCATTTGTTTGGATATTTCTAGTGGATCAACTTTTGGGTACTCTTTTAATATCTTTTGTAAATCAGATGTAAGTGTAATAGCACTATAGCCGATTTTAGCCACGGAGCCGAATGTATCAAATATTAGAGGATAGTTTCCATCCTTGGAGAGATGAGTATATGTATCTTTGATAAAAGAAAGTTCCCATGCATAAATTTGGTCAAATGTTAATTTTTCGGACATGAGCTCCTGAGGAATTGTTTGTGTGCTGGTTGGTGCTTTGAGGAGAATTCCCTGGGCAAGCTGAGTTTCTCGAGATATAAAATTGGCTATTCCTTTGCTTTGGGCGGTAAGATAAAAGGCATACATGAGGTCGCCGTTGGATTCTTGCATGGTCTTATAGTATCTTTCGTAGTTGGTCATCAGGCTATTAATCAAGAGGTAACCTATAGAGTTTTCTGGGAAATTTAGGGATGAAGCTAACTGATCAGATATTTTGTTGCTCTGTGTAAGACCTGTTGTTGATGTGGGATCGGCTGGGAATTTAATATTGAGTGTGCTTTCTATGTTTTTCCATGAAGTTGAAAGAAGCTGTTTTATCTGGCTTATGCTTATATCGCGGTCTGCAGTAATAGAGGCTTCCATTTGTTTGAGTGTAGATAGCACTTCAATACCAACACGTGCATATTCTGATGAGTAGAGCATAAACATGAGTGTGCTTTGGCTCATGGTTGAGAGATTGGTATCTTGGGATTTGTTTTCCAGTATGTCTACAGCATTCTTATAGGTGTTTGTGGTGATATTTTTTAAGTTGTAAATTGATATGTAAGTTGAGCCAATGTCAAGTATTGTGCTATTGGGTTTTTTAGTATCAATAAGTAAGAGTTTTTTAAGGTCGTTATAGGATGTTTCCCAATCTTTGGCCTTATCTCTGATAAACTCTACACGTGTCGTGGTGGATGTTTTCTCCATTACTTGTTTCCAGTCAACCAATGTATAGGCCCCGGCCCTAGCCCTTACCAGTGCATCAATACCAGAAATTGATGCTCCTCCCATATCAATGGTTCCGGCCACACCACTACCGCTAGCAAGTAATTTGTTAAACATGCTTAGATAGCCCATGGACATTGCAAATAATCTATCTTCCAACGTAGATGAGGCATTTCCCATTATCTGTCCTGCCTCTTTTTCATCTATTTTTCCTATTGTTTTCCACTGTGGAGTGCTTTGTAGTAGTTTTTCTGTTTCTTCTGCATATTGTCGTGCCCATATGTACATAGGGGATGTTGCCTTTAAATTGTTTATAAATTCTTTGTTGTTTTGAAATGTTTGAGAGATGTTCTGTGTATTCTTGATGATATTTTCAAGAGAGTGATATATATTGGGTGGCATAGTGTTTGTTTGTTTGGTTCTACCTGATGGTATTAATACCCAGACAATTCCTATGATCAGAGATAAAGATATTAGTATAATTAATAGCTTTTTACCGCTTTTCATATGTTACTGCTCCTCTCTGTACACGATTTCTCCGTTTACAATAGTAAATTTAACCTTGTTATAAGGATCTAGAATGCTGCTCGTTGTGATAATGATGTCTGCATCTTTGCCCACTTTGAGGGATCCTGTTTTGTTATCTATGCCCAGTATCTTGGCTGGATTTATTGTTAGGGCTTTAATGGCTTCTTTCTCGGGTAATCCATGGGCAACAGAATATATTGCCATTGTTGGTAAGTGTTGAATGGGCACCACAGGATGATCGGTCATTAGGGAGAATAGTATACCCCGTTTAGCAATTTCCTTTGGTGTCTCAAATGAAGCGTTGGCAACTTCTGGTTTAAATCTATCGGTCATGTATGGACCTAATATAACACCGATTACTACGCCATCGTCATAGGCCTTTTTGATATAATCGGCAATGATATGGCCATCCATCACATGATCTAACGTTATTTTTATACCGAATTCCCTTGCGATACGAATGGCACGTGATATA
>CAZATH010000133.1:0-4114 GCA_964487995.1 uncultured bacterium | reverse complement strand
ATTGTTATTGTATGGGGAGGTATTCGGTTTGATTTTTTGAAGGTAGAACCTTTTGGAACATTTATTTTGTCTCATATAGGGAGCGTGTTTTTTACACTTCTGTGGATTGTGGCACTTACAAATGCAGTAAACTTTATTGATGGTCTAAATGGTTTGGCAAGTGGGGTGATATTTATATCATCACTTGCATTTTCAATTATTCTATTTATCAGAGGCTATATGGTGGTATCCATATTATCGCTCCTTCTTGCTGGAACCTCCTTGGGATTTTTGCCTTACAATTTTCCTGAAGCTAAAGTGTTTATGGGAGATGTTGGAGCGCAATTGTTGGGTTTTTATACTGGTGTTTTAACTGTATGGGGTAGTATCAAAACAATAGGTGGATTTTTATTCTTGCTATATATTATGCTATTTATATTACCCATTAGTGATTTGACATGGAGCTCTGTAAGACGTATTTTGAAAGGGAAACATCCATTCTATCCTGATAAGTCCCATCTTCACCACCTTCTTTTGAAGCAGGGACTTACAGAAAGAGGAGTGGTCGTGATTGCATACATTGTCTCTTTTATTATGGCAGCGTTGGCAATTTATTTGGTAAGGAGGTAAGATTGTGGAAAAAACTGTTTTGATCGTAATAGGTACGAGACCAGAAGCTATAAAAATGGCACCTGTATACATGGCGTTGAGTTCCAAAAAGGACATTAAGCCATACATTTTATCCACAGGCCAGCACATAGAACTTTTAGATATAGCGTTGTCTACCTTTGGATTATCTGCTGATTTTAGATTAGATATTATGAAAGAAGCACAAACGCTCTCTTATCTGACATCTGCTTTGGCAAATGGTTTGGAAACTATGTACTTGAAAATTAAACCAGATGTTGTGCTTGTTCACGGTGATACTACAACCACGATGATGGGGGCATTGATAGCTTTTTATATGAAAATATCTGTTATGCACGTGGAAGCAGGTTTAAGAAGTCTTAACAGATTTGAACCATTTCCTGAAGAGATTAATAGGCGACTTGTTGATCAAATGGCTGATGTTCTATTTCCACCTACGCCTATTGCTAAAAAACGTATTCTAGAAGAAAAACCAGAGGTTGTTGATATATTTACAACGGGAAATACCGTGGTTGATGCTTTGCTCTGGGTTAAAAGTAATAAACTGGCTGGTATTCCACTGCACCCTGATTTGGAGGAGAAACAATATATATTGTTAACGGCACATCGCCGTGAAAATTGGGGTGAACCCCTAAGGAAGATATACCGAGCAGTTAAGAAGATCGTTAAGGAAACAGGTTTAAAGGTTATTTATCCTGTCCACCCTAATCCTAAAGTTAAAGATATTGCATATGAGGAATTGGGAAGTATTAAAGAAATCATACTAACAGAACCCATGGACTATATTAGTTTTCTAAAACATATGGCTGAAGCACGAGTGGTTTTAAGTGATTCTGGGGGGGTTCAGGAGGAAGCACCGTCATTTGGTGTTCCTGTTGTTCTTCTTCGTCGTGTTACGGAAAGACCTGAAGGGGTAAAGACCGGTCATATCGTTCTTGCTGGTACTGAGGTCGACGATATTGTAGATAAAACATTAAACATACTTTATTACAAGTTACCTTCATATAATCCATTTGGTGATGGGCATGCTTCTGAGCGAATAGCCGATTATATCAGGTACTACACAGGACTTACATCCTATAAACCTCAGGAATGGGTGATTTCTTATGGATAGTTTAGTGATAGAAGGAGGAATTCCTTTAAAAGGAGAGGTTACTGTTTCAGGGTGTAAAAATACTGCCCTAGCGGTTCTTCCCGCAATTCTCCTTGCTAAGGGGACCGTGATACTTAAAAATGTTCCCGATATTGCCGACGTAAGAACAATGATAGATATACTAGAGCATGTTGGAGTCAAGACAGAGTATCTTGATAAACATGTACTCAAGTTTGTTGTGGGGGATTCTATTGGCTGGGATATCAAATTGTTGAAGGCGTCTTCTATACGTGGTTCTCTTTTTCTCTTGGGTCCTATTTTAGCTCGAACGGGGAAAATTTCTTTACCCTATCCGGGGGGATGTAATATTGGAACGCGCCCAATTGATCTTCATGAGAAAGGTTTAAAGATGCTTGGCTATGAGGTAAATGTTTCAAAGGGGTATATCCTAGGTACCAGAAAATCGATTACAAAAGGAACAACAATCTATTTTGATTTTCCTAGTGTGGGAGCTACGGAAAATATACTGATGGCAGCGGCACTTACTCCCGGCTATACTGTTATTGAAAATGCTGCAATTGATCCGCAGGTGATATCTTTAACGGCATTTTTAACAAAGATTGGGGTTAAAATTTCTGGCATTGGAACGAGAAAGCTTGTTATATTAGGGAGAGAAGAGCCATATGATGTTGGTACAGTGGAATGGAGTATTCCCGGGGATTATCTTGAAGCTGGTACGTTTATTCTATATGCATCTTCTATTCCCCGTAGTCAGGTTTATATACATCCAGCTTATCGTGGCTTTCTTCTTCCCCTTTTGGCAAAATTAGATGATATGGGAATCACATATCGATATTATAACGGTGGAATTATTGTATATGCCACTGATAAACTCAAACCTACCCGTATAAAAACATTGCCATTTCCAGGTTTCCCTACAGATCTTCAGCCTATTATTGGTACACTTTTGACCCAGGCGACGGGAGAATCTATTGTTCAAGAGCTTGTTCATGATAGAAGGCTAGGATATGTCAATTATTTGCTGAGGATGGGAGCTGATATCACCACACTAGGGCAGAGCACAGCTGTGATACGTGGAAAAACAGAACTTTTTGGTACTGAGGTAAAAGCTGAAAATTTGAGGGCAGGAGCTGCAATGATTTTGGCGGGATTACTGGCAAGGGGAAAAACCGTGGTGAAAGATATGTATCATGTGTATAGAGGATATGAAGATATTGTTGGTAAACTTAAAAACTTAGGAGCAGATGTTAAGGTGATAGATAGTGAGTGATATTTACACACGCAGCAAGAGAATAGTAAGATGGGTTATTGGCAATACGCCGAGTAGCAGAGGTGTGTGGGAGGAAGTTAGTAGATTGTTCCCCGTTTTTTTAAGTAATGTATCAAAGTATTTACCATTTAACGAAGTGTTTAATGTAGTAGAATATTCGCTGGAGAAGACAAGCTTTATAAAAGAGTTATCCTACAGGGAATGTTCACTGGTCCATGTATGGTTTGAAAAAGTTCCTCTTGTCAATAAAAATTGTCTGTGGATTTATACGCCTCTCGATAAAATTGAAATTTATAATTCTCCTAAGGTATACTATTTATCCCTAGCTCAAAAAAGTATAGCCAAATTGAGGTATATGGGTATACCACCTTGGAGGATTTGGTATGTACCGTTTGATCATTATTCGAGTGAGAAAAATATCGAAACAATAATTGAGCGTTTGATTGCCATTTACTCTTACTTACTTACGTTACGTGAAATGGAAATAATCTAGGGAGAATATGCGATATTGAAGGAGGGATATTATGAAGATATCTATATGGGGATTGGGTTCTGTTGGTTTACCGCTTGCCCTTACTTTTGCTTTAAAAGGTGTTGAGGTTATAGGTATAGATGTTAATAAGGAACATGTTGATAATATACAACGTGCTGTAACCCATATATATGAACCCTTTGAAGATAAGTCGACTAATGATGTTTTGAAAGAGGTTGTGGGAAAAAATTTTTTCCCTACAACGGATTTCCATAAGGCTTCTGACGCAAGTTATCATTTGGTAACCGTAGGGATTCCTTTGGATCACGATATGAACCTTGTTTGGACTCCTCTGGAGAGTGCTTTGCACAACCTCGGTAAAGTTTTGAAGAAGGGAGATACAGTAGTGTTAAGAGCAACAGTTGTTCCAGGCACCACTTCAGGAATAGCCAAAGAAATCTTAGAAACAGAAAGTGGTTTGGTTGCAGGCAAAGATTTTTTCTTGGCATATGCTCCTGAACGTATAGCAGAGGGAAGAGCCTATGAAGAGTTTAGAAAAATGCCTACATTGGTAGGGGGTATTAATGATATTTCTCGTGAAAAAGCCAAAGAAGTATTATCTCAAATTTTG
>CAZATH010000132.1:0-4120 GCA_964487995.1 uncultured bacterium | reverse complement strand
TCGTAGGTGGAGGCTCTGCAGGTTTAAGATTTGCCAAGCTGGGGAAAGAAATGGATCTGGCTAAAGATAATATCACATTTATAGACAGAAAGGGAGTCATATCAACAAATAGAGAAGACATAAATAATAATCCTGTAAAAAGTCTTATAGCTTCACTTTCTTCGGGTCGTGGAAAATCTATAATAGATGCAGTACAGGGAGCAGATGCCATTATAGGAGCATCATCACCAGGTGCTATTAAACCGTCATATATTAAACAGATGAATGACAAGCCTATTGTATTTGCCGTATCAAATCCAACACCTGAAATATTTCCAGACGAGGCTTTAAAGGCAGGTGCATTTATAACGGCAACAGGTAGATCAGATTTCCCCAACCAGCTCAATAATTCACTAGTGTTTCCAAGTATATTCAGAGGAACATTATCTGCCAGAGCTACCAAGATTACCCAAAACATGAAAAAGGCAGCAGTATATGCACTTGCCGATAGTATAGTTCCCACAAAAGACCGCATTGTACCACGAATGGATAATAAATACGTATATCAAGCTGTAGCCATCGAGGTTGTCAAGGCGGCAATAAAAGACAATGTGGCAAATGTCGATTATGAAGAGGCGCTGACAGACATCTCTAAAAAGCTTGGTAACTAAATATCAAATGTAAAAAGGGGAAGGAAATTTCCTTCCCCTTAAAGGCTGTAATTAACTATTCATTTGATTTTGATTCCACGTTTTCCTCGGGTTTCTCAGCAACTTTTTTCCTGAGTATAAGTGTATCTTTTTCTTTGTCTACATCTACAATAATTGTATCTCCTGGTGCAAAGTTCCCATGTAGAATTTCTTCTGCAACCTTATTTTCAACATATCTCTGGAATACCCTTCTTAAGGGTCGTGCACCATACTCTGGGTCAAATCCCTTCTGCGCCAACCATTCTTTTGCCTCCTGCGTAAATTCTATATCTATTCTCTGTGCTTTGAGCAAACGCTTTAGCTTTCTGATAAATATCTCTACGATAGCCAACATCTGCTCATGGCTAAGAGGATCAAATACTATGATTTCATCAATTCTGTTGAGAAGCTCTGGCCTAAAGTGTCTTCTCAGCTCTTCTAATACCATCTCCTTGATCTTATCTAAATCGAGTGCTGGCTTACGCCCTTCTTTCATAGCCTTCAGATAATCGGCAAATAGATGACTTCCTATATTAGATGTCATAATAATAACTGTATTGGAAAAGTCAACTGTACGTCCTTTGGCATCGGTAAGCCTTCCATCATCTAGTATCTGTAAGAGTATGTTCCATACATCAGGATGGGCTTTTTCTATTTCATCAAAGAGTATTACACGATAGGGTCTTCTTCTTACGGGCTCCGTTAGTTGACCACCTTCTTCATGACCAACATAACCAGGAGGACTACCCACCAATCTAGATACCGTATGCTTCTCCTGAAATTCTGACATATCTATTCTGAGAAGTGCATCCTCATCGCCAAACAGAAATTCCGCCAGCGACTTTGCCAACTCGGTTTTACCAACACCTGTTGGTCCCAAGAATAAGAAAGATCCAATAGGTCTGTGTGGATCCTTCAGTCCAGCCCTAGCCCTTCTAATAGCCTGTGCAATAGCCTCAATTGCATGATCTTGTCCTACCACACGCTCATGTAAAGCTTCCTCCATTCTAAGAAGTTTCTGAAGCTCTTCCTCCATAAGCTGTGTTACAGGAATACCAGTCCAATCGGCAACGATCTTAGCTACATCTTCTGCCGTTACCTGAACAGATGCCTCTGCTCTCTTTTTCTGCCACTCATCTTTCAATTTTTCTATCTCCTCAGCAAGCTTCTCCTCATCCTTTTTCAGAGTAGCTGCCCTTTCATAATCTTGAGCCTTAGCAGCAGCCTCCTTCTCTCTGCGTATCTTTTCCAGTTCTTTTTCCATAGAAGACAGATCCTCTGGTTCTGTAAACACATCTAACTTTTTAGCTGCACAAGCCTCATCGAGCAAATCTATTGCCTTATCTGGCAGGAATCTACCTTGAATATACTTGTCAGAAAGGGTTACCGATGCAACAATCGCCTCATCGGTTATTTTCACCTTGTGATGTGCCTCAAATCTGTCTCTGAGACCACGCAGAATCTCAATGGCTTGTTCGGGTGTTGGTTCAGGCACAAATACTGGTTGTAATCTCCTTTCAAGGGCAGCATCCTTTTCTATATACTTTCTATACTCATCTAACGTTGTTGCACCTATTAGCTGTAATTCACCACGTGCCAAGGCCGGTTTGAGCATATTAGCAGCATCTACAGAACCTTCTGCAGCACCAGCACCCACAATAGTGTGTATTTCATCAATAAACACAATGGTGTCTTTATCCTCGACAAGCTCTTCTATAACCTTCTTAAATCTTTCCTCAAACTCACCACGATATTTTGTTCCAGCCACAATAGAGCCTATATCAAGCTGAACAATTCTCTTATCCTTTAATATATCCGGTACCAGTCCCTCTGCAATACGTTGAGCAAGTCCTTCCACAATAGCTGTCTTTCCAACACCTGGTTCACCAATAAGAACAGGATTGTTCTTGGTTCTACGTGAGAGTATCTGCATAACCCTTCTGATCTCTTTCTCTCTACCAATAACAGGATCAAGCTTACCCTCTCTTGCCAGCTCGGTAAGATCTCTGGCAAACTCTTCTAACACACCACCTTTTTTACCTTTACCCTTTTTATCCTTTTTACTACCGCCGCTACGACGTGCCTGAGCGCTAGAACTTCTTAAGTGCTTAACGGCAACTTCAGGAGACTCGCCAGTATAGATCAGGTATATGAGTTTCTTCAGATCTTCATAATAGACTCCAAGCTCTGCAAGTATTTCTTGAACAATGGCATCCTCCGCAATAGCTGCTAATAGCAAGTGTTCTGTTCCAACATAACCTACACCCAAACTACCTGCTTCCTTACGAGCCCTCTCTAACGTACTCTTGAAACTAGGAGAATAAGACATAACAGAAACACCGCTACCGGCACTACCCAATTTTTCTTCTGCCTTTTTAACTAGAACATCGGCATCCACATCAAATAACCTCAAAACCTGTGATGCAAAGGTATTCTCATTTGCCGTAAGTGCTATTACAAGATGAATGGGCATTATCTGTCTATGTCCCATCCCTTTAGCCACCTTCGGGGCTGTTTCTATAGCCCAGATGGCTCCTTCAGTAAAATCATAGTATCTCATAGATACCACCTCCCTAAATTTGTTTTAAAGCTTCACTATGTATATACCTGTATAAATAACCCTTTATTCACCTTTTTTCTCAAAAAAGAAAAAAGGAGGGGTGTCCCCTCCTTTAACACTATTTATAAAATATACTGCTATCCTTCCAGTTTTTTTCCCGTAAAAGACCATATCAACAGAACCACAAGCTCACTAAAACCATATACAACAAGAGCAATGCCTACCGCATACATAATCATGCCCAAAAGAGATATACCTCCAAAGTACATATAAGCTCCCAATAGACTATAACCTGAGACAATAAACGATTCTGTTAATACATCATCTCTGGCAAGGGCAAATCTTATACCTACAAACAATACCACACCGGCAATAACGTAAACCACTATAACTGATGCAAAGTGAAGGGCATTCATACCCATTTTATTCTGATAAAGCCACATTTGAGAAAACGTAAGAGCCGGAATGGTTCCCCTTCCTCCATATAAATGAGATATATATGATGTTACCCCTAACATGTAAACACCGGCAGCGGCAACCCTCCGTGCCACTACAGAGTGAGAAGGAATAGTAAGCATGATACCTAAACTATAAAATAGTAGAAACATAATAAAATCACTGTATATCCTGAGAGATGGATCCGACATCACAAGAAGCGTAGATGCCGTCATTAACGATAGAAGTCCCAAATAGGCATTATGGTTGGGACGCCACCAAGAACCATGGAGTTGGGATAAATATTTTATGTGAAACAATACTACAGGAATCAAGCCAATGAGCAAGGAAATAACAGGTGCGAACAACATTAAGAGCATTTTAGTCATCGCCTTCACCTACCATTTCTTTCTGCCTTGTCATCCTTTCCTTCGCCAATGGCTCCCAAATGCTGTAC
>CAZATH010000131.1:0-4166 GCA_964487995.1 uncultured bacterium | reverse complement strand
GTTTTTGCCTACACTAAGAAGCGCTATATATATGGACCTTCCCGGCAATGTAGAATTTACAGAGGGCAATATTCATATTGAGTACATATCCCTTCAAAGATTTTTAAACAATTTGGGCAAAGGACAGATGGAATCTTTGCTTCTTGCATACAGCTTTAAAAACAAAGATGCCGTTGTATACATGCATCCTCAGTGGAGACATATTGTAGAAAAACTTCCACTGCTTATAAATTTCGACCTTTACGGTGTAGCAAGCACGATATACAAGTATCTACGCCACTTTGAATACACACAAGAGTATATCAATGAACTTAAACAACTCAGAAAAGAGATACAAGGCTTTGATAGAGACGATTCCATCTCGGACATCTTAGACCTCATCGACTGGACAGGATATCGCATTATTAGGCCATATCGTATCAGGAAAGGGGAAAATCACCGCACCCAAAAAGGAATAGATCTATTGGGCAGAAAGATACAAGACGTCAGAGTTGATGTACTAATAGACCGCATAGATATGGATCTGGGAGATTATTATCGAAGACATAGACACCTTACCTCTGAGGTGATTAAAAAAGTGTTCACCGCTATTTACCTCTATGGCAATCTCACATTCCGCAAAGAAGTGTCTTTTCCCCTCCCCAAATTACTTCAAGATATCTTAAATAATATGATGTCCAACCCCACCACTGAATGTTTACGATGCCTGTATATGAAGTTTTCCTTTATCGACGATATAGACATACAGGATAATATGTTTTACATTCATGCAAGGCAGATAATAGAAACCTTTTATCAAACGATGTACCATCTTAACAATTTGTAAACTACATCCCACCAAAGTCATGAGTTTACAAAGCTCTAATAAAATCTGGCAAATGCTTTTTGCCATTACAGTTAATGACAAACTCACATTGCCATCTTTTTCTATCTCCACTCCTACCAGCTATGAAAGTGGACAATACCCATTTATATAGTTAAAGCACAACTTCTGTTTTTATTCTAAGCCCTACAAGACCTCTTGACTTCTTTCATATGAAACGTTTTAAACTCTACAAATTCAATTTTCTCCCCCTACTCCATTTTATTTACATACCAATATTCTCTTAATCCTTCATAAGCAACAAATTGGCGTAGTAGCACACAAGGTAAACTATTTCTCTCCTCAATAAGTAGCTCACCGCTTCAGAAAATACACTCACACTATCCATAAGCGTAAGTTAGGGCTGTCCATTCCTACCATTTCTAAGGCAAGTACTCCTAAGTAATTAAAAAGACATTTTAGTGCAATGTATACCTCCTTTAAAGGTGAGAGATTACCGCAAAGGTCATCATAAAAATCCAACAAAATCACACTTTATGGTGTATCCATACACCCTGTAGCCGTAAGTGGCTGATCGTAAAGACCTACATGCCCCCAAAAATCAATATAGCCATTTTCTTCAGATGGTACCTGTCCATTAATGAGAATGTATACCTTATTTACACCAAACTGTTTAAGCGTTAGCGGAATACTACACAAAGCAAGCATTTCTCCCTCAGCACCAGCTCCGGGATTGTGGAGAATTCCATCGCTAAAATTCACCCATGCAGTATCCCCTTTTACCTTAATATCAAGCACCTTCGCATCTGCCGGAAGTGGACTCCATACGGTAGCAGTAGATGGTGTTTTCTCGGCAAGAAGCTCTAACGCTACCTTCATCTGTTCAGTAGCCGTAGGCTTCTGTTCAAATTTAATCATTTTTTCTACGGGTTTAAGATAAAATGATGTGCCACCATCTGCCACTTTGTAGATGGTGATTTTCTCTTTATATACAGTAGACGATGTATTGTTACCATTTCCACCGGCACATCCTACAAACACGAGGATAACAACCAACAGTAAAGCCAACAACTTTTTCATAGCATCCCCCCTCCTCTCCACCCTGATATTTAATTATAACACAACCTAAATATTATTTTTTATCAAACATCTCGTCAATATATATCCCCGTGCCAATAGACCACTTCCATGGCTCAAACCACTTGGCTACAGACATTTTAGGTGAAATCTTTCCACTATCGGGTTTGGGCCACACATATACCAGGGTATAGCCACTTTCCCCAGCATTTCTGGAACCATCTACCATCTTCTTTACCAAGGGAACACCTGCCGGATCGGTAATATGCTCCAGATTATTACCCTCCAAGGACCTATTGGCATTGACAACAGAGTAGTATCTATCGTTGTTGACAAAGATATATAGGGAACCTTTTTTCATCCTCCTAAGTTCACCTTTGGCACCTTCCTTTGCTTGCGTCTCCGACATCTCACCACGCTTGTATTTATCGTAATAAGCCTTTACCACATCCATAGCTCTATCTACAAAGGGTTCTATTCTCTCTCTCACCTTACCCTCATATTCAGAAAACACCTTTTCTGCCGTCTTGCTAACAACATCGGCAGTAATATTAACACTGTCAAGGACATCTTTCGCGCCATTCTCAATACTTTCAATCACACTATCTAATACTTGAGATTGAGTTATAAGATTATCTTTTGCCTTGACAACAAGAGAAACGCTGGAGCCTATATCTTCGGAAATATCCATTGTCTTAGATGCAACATCTAACATCTGCATAATACTATCCTTTACCAAAGAAACATTATCGATCATAGAAGAAAAAGAAGACATTGCCTCTCCCGAAATATCCTTTACATACTTCATATCTTCGGATATCACATTACTACTCTCCATAACACTCTGTATAGCCTCATCCATCTCTTTTAACACTGTTTCTATTTTTCCCAATGTTTCATGGGTTTTATCTGCAAGTTGCCTTACCTCATCGGCAACCACGGCAAATCCTTTGCCTGCTTCACCGGCACGTGCAGCCTCTATCGCCGCATTGAGAGCAAGGAGTTTTGTCTTCTTGGCTATCTCCTCAATGGTACCCAGTAAAGACATCAGTCCCTTACTACGTTGAGACAATCGCTCTACCATCTCCCTATTAAGCTTATCTGCCTTTTCTATCTTCTCTATACTCTCTGCCATCTTACCTATAATATTCTGGCCCTTTATGCCTATCTCTTCAAGCACCGACGATGCCCTGCGGGTATCATCGGCAGCACTTTTTGAAATATCTGCATATTTATCCAAAACTTCCATATGACCCGATAGTATACGGGTTGCATCCTCTATATCCTTCACACTCTCACCCAACAGAACCTGTGCCTCTCTAAGCTTTTCTGTACTTGTGCTAAGGGTATCTACATCAACTTTCAGTTTTTCACTTTCCTCTACAAGCTTAGTCGTTACCTGTGCCATCTCGGATACGATCTCATCTTTATCTTCAACAGAAACATCTTTAGAAGCAACTGTTTGATTAGAACGTATATATAGGGTATACATGAAGTAGAAGAGTAAGGCAAATGCCAACACATCTATTCCCAGCAATATCCAAGAAACTTTCCACGAAGCATAGAGAGATATAATAGCGCTCACAATATATACAAGCCACACCACCATGGAAATCGCCTCCTCCAATATGGTCCTTTAACTATATAATATAGTAAAGGAGTGTGAGAAAGATGAATAAAAACGCACTACATAAACTGACATATGGCCTTTTTGTTGTATCTTCGGTAAAGGATGGACACCCAAACGGACAGATAGCCAATGTCTCATTTCAAGTTACATCTGAACCCATCCAAATTGCTATAGCCCTTCATAAGGAAAATCTCACCCATGAATACGTAAAACACTCTGGCATCTTTGCCATATCCATACTGGATACAACGGCAGATATGGTTTTTATCGGTAGATTTGGATTTAGAAGTGGCAGGGATTTTGATAAATTCGACGACACAATAAACTGGAAACTGGGTACCACCGGCGCACCTATAGTGCTTGACCATACTGTGGCATATCTTGAGGCAAAGGTGGTAAAGGATCTTGATCTGGGGAGTCATACTCTATTTATAGGTAAAGTGGTAAACGGTGATATAGTAGGCAGTGGTAAACCCCTCACCTACGACTACTACCACAACGTTATTAAAGGTAAGGAGCCACCTAAGGCACCAACATTTAGCAAATAAGAAACAATATGGTTGGGCAAGGGAAATTTCCCTTACATATCAATTGGCACTCTCCTAAAGGGAAAGATTATTTCTATATACCTCTTTC
>CAZATH010000130.1:0-4171 GCA_964487995.1 uncultured bacterium | reverse complement strand
GCTAAAATGGGAATCATTGGTATTCTTGCATATATCTCAATGTTCTTAGCGGCATTGTGGATGGCATATAAATATTTAAAAACAGAACCAAGCGAAAACTACCGCATCATTATGGCAGGACTAGTAGCATCTCTGGTTGGATATGCCGCTAACCTACTAACCATATTTGATACACTATCAACGGCACTGTTTTTCTATATATTCCTAGGCATTATAGCTGCAACATATTACCTTGAAGATATTCCAGAAAAAGATGAAAAACAAGAAAGCATTAATCTAACTTGGGCAAAGATAATAGCTTTAACACTGGTAATATCATTTGTATTTGTAGGCGTGCTAGGCAGTTACAACTATATTACGCTGTGGAGAGCCGATGGATATTTCAGAACAGGTATCAGTTATCTCAACGCCTCACAAAGAAATAACCAAATCAATCCTCAACTGTTGCAAACGGCAATAGATTATTTAGCAAAGGCATACAGTACTTATCCCCAAGAATCTTACTACAGTCTTAATCTATCAAAGGCATATGGTATGGCGGCATACGTCTTGAAAGCCCAAGGTAAGGTAAAGGATGCCGAAAGGACATATAACCTAGCCAAGCAAACAGCTTTAGCCCACGAAAAGGATACATGGTCTCCGGAAAACCTTTACATGATTTTAGGATTTAACGCTTACTATCTCAGCAAATGGGCAGAATCTGTAAAATTCATGGAAGACATCTTTAAGTGGGACCACTGGTTTTACGGTGCACATGTATCAACATCTCAGATATTTTACATTAAATGGCAACAAGAGCATAAGCTTAATGATCTCGCTTCAGCATGGAAACACGCCAATATAGCTCGAATCGTTCTGAGATTCTATCCAACATTTGGCCTCAATGCATTTCAGCTAACTTACCAACAAGGTTATACTCTAATAAACCAATATCTTAAAACCGCCACCCATACCCAAGATATCAGATCTACACTACTCTCCTCCCTCGATGCCCTAATGGTATACAGTGCCTATAAAAATCCTGGAAACTTCGTAGAACGCTACGACAAACTTATAGCATCCCTTACAGCTTCAAATGTTATAAACAACAATGACGAAATCAGTCCACGTATAGATATTATTCATGCTCTCTATCACTACCAAATGGCTAAAGATAGCATCGAAAAATTACAGCAGAAGATCATTGATGCTAAAACTCAAAATATAACCGATGATATCAAGAAAAAGCAGCTAATTCAAGACATCAAACATAATCTAATCAAGTATCTAAACGGGGAAGACAAAAACAATTTCATTAAAGCCATTGGCGACATTAAAGCCTCTCTTCAAACACTTCAAAACATGCATGTTCCAGCTACCTTTAAACTCACAGATGACTCTCTGCTTGCAGAAAGAATTACATCATTCAAAAACATGGTCTCAAACTACCTATCTCAATTTAATGATATCGATAACATCCCTGCCAACTCTACCAACGTCACAAACACAGGAACATCATAAATAACATGATAAAATTAACATATAAAGTTTCAGAGGAGGGAGAAGGATGGAAATAAAAACCACAATTACACAAGTCGAAGGACTTCAACTAGTGGGAACAGCAGGAAAACGTTCAGTGGTACTTGACACCACTCCAAAAGTTAATGGTAAAGATGCAGGTATGACTCCCAAACCACTTACTGTGGTGAGTATTCTTACAGAGCTTCTCTATAGAATCCATAAAGAGTGTGGTAAACCTTTCAAAGTATATACAGATTACACACTGGCATCTGAACATCCTAAACGTTTCGTAAAAATACACTATTACTTCGCTGTACCAAAGGAATGTGAAAAAGTAGTTGATACCAATCTTGCTAGAAACCTTTCTCCAATACTTAAAACACTTAAAGATGACATAGAAATTGGTTATGAAATCGTAGAAAACATTCCTACAGTAGAAGAAGAGAAAATACTTTCCATACAAACTTGTGATGGATATAGCATTCATTTCCTTAGAAATAATGTGATTATTGGTGATGTTAGTGGTTCATGGGGCATGACCCCACAAGAGATATTCCTTCTCTCACTGGGAGGATGTACAGGCATGGATTCCATATCTATTCTCATGAAGATGAAGCAAGAGCTTGTTAGATATCGTATGGAGATTAGTGGTTCCATAGAAGAAGATGGAAGTTTTTCCAAATTACACGTCAAATACATTGCCGAGGGTAATGTTGATCCTGCTAAACTGAAAAAATCTATTGATCTGTCCCGGGAAAGGTATTGTGGTGTACAAGCATCAATAAAGGACAACATACCGATAACATATGAATACGAGGTGAGATAATATGCCATTTTTCTATACAATCGATGTGCTGTCAAGACAACATGAAGAGTGTATCGAAATTACTGATCAGGTAGCAAAGCAGGTTAAACTTAGTGGGGTTGAGAACGGGATTGCTGTGGTATATGTCCCCCACACTACAGCAGGTGTGGCCATCAACGAGCATGCTGATCCTTCGGTAATGCAAGACATCAGAAAAATGCTAGGCCTACTCATACCATGGGATCACGAAATATACTCTCATATGGAGGGCAATAGTGCTGCCCACATTAAATCTGTGCTTACAGGCAGTTCTGTTACGGTAATTGTAAAGGATGGAAAACTTGTCCTGGGTACCTGGCAAGGTATCTTTTTCTGTGAGTTTGACGGTCCACGCAGAAGAAAAGTCTATGTACAAATTGTCAGAGAGTAAATATAGCCTCGATATACCTGATAAATGCAAACAAGGGGGCAATGCCCCCTTGTTTGCTATCTCTACAATTGTTTAGTATGCTAAACTATTTATAGAGAATTTCAAGGAGGCTGAGAGCTATGGGATACAAAGAAATCAAAGAAGGAATTTACTGGGTAGGGGCAATAGATTGGGACAGAAGAATTTTTGATGAGCTAGTTTCTACTCCCCACGGAACAAGTTACAATGCCTATCTAATTAAAGACGAAAAAACTGTTTTAATTGATACAGTAGAACCATATCTTCAAGATATACTCATAACTAACCTAAAAGATGCAGGTGTGGAAAAAATAGATTACATCGTATCAAACCATGCCGAACAAGACCATTCAGGCACAATTCCCCTACTGTTAGAAATGTATCCAGAAGCCAAGGTAATTACCAATCCCAAATGTAAAGAATTACTAATAGAACATTTAGATATAGATGAAAGCAAATTTATCACAGTATCAGATAAAGAAACTATATCGATAGGCAAACGCACCCTTCAGTTTTTCTATACACCATGGGTACATTGGCCTGAAACAATGTCAACCTACATTCCAGAAGAAAACATAATATTCACATGTGACCTTTTTGGAGCTCACCTTGCAACAAGTGAGATCTTCTCATCAGAAAATTGGGCAGAGGTGGAAATAGAGGTAAAGAGGTACTATGCGGAAATCATGATGCCATTCAGAATACATATCAGAAAATACTTAGAACTTATGAGACAACTCGGGGTAGATATGATAGCACCTAGTCACGGTCCTGTCCACAATGACACCGAGAAGATACTCTCTACTTACGAACAATGGGTATCAGATACAGTTAAGGATCTTGTTACCATAGCCTATGTATCAATGCATGGAAGCACCTATGAAGCGGTTAGAGTATTGGAAAGAGAACTGCTTAGAAGGAATGTAGACGTTAAAATATACAACTTAACCAAAACAGATCCGGGGGAATTCGCAATGACATTAGTAGACACGGCCACATTGGTGTTTGCCACCCCTACTGTGCTGGCATCGGCACACCCGTCAATTATTTACTTTGCACATCTTGTAAGAGCCTTGAGGCCTAAAGCTAAAAATTTAGCCATCATTAACTCTTACGGATGGGGTGGCATGACCATTAAGCAAATTGAGGATATACTGGGAATTTTGAAACTCAATAAACTTCCATACGTGTCATTTAAGGGTAAAATAAATAATGAAACAATACAGGCAATTACAAAGCTTGCCGATGAAATAGAAAAGGCAACATTAAACACGGTAAAAACCTGTCCTGAGACAGGATGTTAATAGGAGGTGCGTGCCATGAAGAAGTATGTATGTAAAGTATGCGGTTACATCTATGACCCAGCCGAAGGAGATCCAGCAGGTGGTATTCCTGGAGGTACTCCCTTTGAAGAGTTG
>CAZATH010000129.1:0-4200 GCA_964487995.1 uncultured bacterium | reverse complement strand
GTATAAATGCCAGCAACTCTTTGCCCCGGTGTTAAAACGCCCGCCGGTGTGCGCTCCCTGGCTCCTGTTGCAATGATGATGGCATCTACAGATTCCTGGTACTCTCCCATATCTGGGCTTTGCAATACAAGGGACTTATTACCATTTTCATTTACTTGGAGTGATTTGACAAAAGTGTTAAGACGCAGATCAATAGGCAGATTGTATATTTTATTTTCAAGTTTTTCAGCAAACTCAGGTCCAGTAAGTTCCTCTCCAAACATGTGAATACCAAATCCGGAATGTATACACTGATTAAGAATACCCCCCACCCTCTCTTCTGAGTCTATGAGTATAGGGTTAATGCCATTTTCAGCTAGGGTGATTGCAGCTTGCATACCAGCACTACCAGATCCAATAATGGCAACTTTCACGCTAACTCACCACCTTCATAATCGACTACAAAATAAGATAATTTTTTATCGGCACTCTTTTTTACGTTGGTTGGCATTAATCCTTTTTCACGAGCAAATATTTCCATAATCTTAGGTAAGCAATATGTACCTCCACAGTGTCCACCTGTTACACCAAGACGTCTCTTTATAGCATCTACATCGTTTACACCAGGTGTTAAACGAATAACATCTACTATTTCTCCTTCACTTACCTGTCTACACTTGCACACAATTTTTCCGTAATCTTTACGCGACTGTATCAATTCACGCCGCATTTCATCAGGTAAGAATTTCAAATAAGGTGGAAAATGAAACGTATCATCCCACTCATTTTTCTCTTTTAGATCTAAAATTTCACCTACCATATTTACCACCATCTCTGCAATTGCCGGAGCAGAAGCAAGTCCCGGTGAGTCTATGCCGGCAACGTGTATGACACCTTTAACAGTTTCACTATGGGCAATATAAAAATCACCTGTATTGCCTGTTGGTCTTAAACCGGCAAACGAAGCAAATATCCAATGTTCATAATCAAAGGGAACCAGTTTTTTAGCACCATTTAATACCTTTGCCATCCCATCTAACGTTGTAGCAGTATCTGGTTTGTCCAAATCTTCGGCATTCGGTCCTATCATAACTTCCATGCCTACAGTAGGTAATACCAAAATACCTTTGGATACTGGAGTCGGAGTTGGGAAAAGCACTGTATTTACATGTAAAGGAGCATCATCATCAATAATAAGGTATTCACCTCGGCGAGGGGTAATTTTAAACCAATCTTCTCCGACCATAGCCATTATTCGATCGGCAAATAAACCAGCTGCATTAATGACAACTCTAGATTTGTAAACCCCTCTATTGGTAAATACTAATATGAAGTCCGAATGTGGATCCTTCTTAATATCTATCACTTCTGTAAGAAGCTTTAAGTGACCACCGTTTTTGATACCGTTGGCAACAGGTGCTATAGCAGCTCTCATAGGGTGAATAATACCAGCAGATGGGGTAACAAGGGCAAGCTCAACTTGATCAGTAAGATGGGGTTCTCGCCTTTTAGCCTCATTTCCTGTGATAATATACGCTTCAACTCCATTTTTTTCTGCTCTCCCTTTCAATTCATATATCGTGTCCTTCCTATCATCACTTGTTGCAACAATCATTGCACCCGTAGGGTAAAATGGAATATCTAACTTTTTTACCCACTTATGCCACAACATGTTACCCCTCACATTTAGCTTGGCTTTTAGGGTGCCAGGTTTTGGATCATGGCCAGCGTGGATAATCGCACTATTGGCTTTAGTTGCCCCTCCACCTGCAATATCAGAAGATTTCTCTATTAATAGAGTTTTCAACTGAAACTTGTTTAGTAGATAAAAGATTGTGGAACCAGTAATACCTGCACCAATAACCATAACATCAAAACTTTCAGACACATAACATCACCTCTCTATATATTTAGCCCAATTCAAAGCCCTTTGGACAGCTTTTTTCCATGTAAGATATAGTTTATCACTTTCATTACTATTGGCAGATGGGGTAAAGATCCTCTCAGGTTTCCAAATGCTTTTAATCTCATGTAGGTCATTCCAAACGTTGACTGATAAACCTGCTAAAAAAGCGGCTCCCAATGCTGTGGTTTCAGTCGTTTTAGGACGAATAACAGGTATTTGGAGCAAATCTGCCTGAAGTTGCATAATAAAGTTACTTCTTGAAACACCGCCATCCACCTTTACTTCATTAAGGGTAATATTATTTTGCCTCACTATTTCGATCACATCTTTTACACTAAAGGCAATAGATTCAGCAACAGCTCTGGCAATATGTGCTTTAGTTGTGGCTCTTGTAATTCCAATGATTAGACCTCTTGCATATTCGTCCCAGTAGGGGGCTCCTAAACCAGATAGTGCGGGAACAAAGTATACACCACCATTGTTTTCTACAGATGTAGCCAGATTATCTATCTCTGAAGATTTCGTTATAATTTCCAGTCCATCTCGTAGCCATTGGATAGCAGCGCCTGATATAAAAATACTACCCTCAAGGGCATATCGGACATCTTCTCCAATTTTCCATGCTACCGTTGTCAGTAAATCTTTGTTATAAATCACTTCATCTCCTGTATTAACGAGTATAAAAGAGCCTGTTCCATAGGTGGTTTTAACACTTCCCTTTTCATAGCATGTCTGCCCAAATAACGAAGCCTGCTGATCTCCAGCAATACCAGAAATGGGTATTAAAGTCCCCAAGGCTGTAGCATAACCGTAGATTTCAGAGGAATCAACTATTGAAGGTAAAATACTGTGAGGAATTTCAAGCAAGTCTAATAGTTCACTATCCCATTGGAGAGTGCGAATGTTCATAAGCATTGTCCTTGAAGCATTACTCACATCTGTTATGTGTAATTTTCCATTTGTTAACTTCCAAACAAGATAACTGTCTATCGTTCCAAATTTTAACCTACCCTGCTTAAGAAGATCTCTAGTAGATGGAACATTATCTAGTATCCAGCGTATTTTAAAGGCCGAGAAATATGAATCAGGTATAAGTCCTGTTTTTTCTTTAATTAAATCTGTGTATTTTTCTCTAAACTGACGAGCAATATCAGCCGTACGTCTACATTGCCAAACAATAGCATTATAAACAGGTTTTCCAGAGTCGGCATCCCAAAGAATAGTTGTTTCACGCTGATTGGTAATGCCAATAGCAGAAATATCATCCATTGAAATATTAGCCATTTTTACTGCATCATATATAGATTCAAGTTGTGCCTGCCATATCTCTTCAGGATCATGTTCTACCCAACCAGGTCTTGGGTATATCTGCTTAAATTCATGTTGTCCTACTCCCACAATCTCGGCTTTATCGTTAAATATAATGGCCCTGGCGCTTGTTGTTCCTTCATCTAAGGCTAATACGTATGACATCAATACTCCTCCTTTCTTGTTTTTATATTTTGCCAATCTTAGTATAATACTTATATGAAAGTACTGATTTCTTTAGGAAGCAATAAAGGTGATAGAAAGAAATTTCTATTAAAGTCACTGGATTCAATTGAGAGCTTAGAAAATACACGTATAATAAGAACTTCCCAAATACACTCCTATGAAGCCTGGGGACCTGCTATTGCTACATTTTTAAATATGGTAGCAGTTATTGAAACATCCCTTAATCCAATAACTCTACTGAAACAGCTACAGGATATAGAAATCTTGCTGTTTGGTAGAGAAAGACCTTATAAATGGGGGCCTAGAACTATTGATATAGATATTCTTTTGATAGAAGATTATATTATTGTTCATCCTGAACTTATAGTTCCCCACCCCTTCATGACTCAAAGAAGGTTTGTTTTAGAACCTGCCTGTCAGATAGTTCCCCACTGGAAGCATCCTATCGAGAAAAAAACAATATATAGGATATATCACGATTTTCTGAGGAGATCCCACACTTTATAAACATCACCTGCTCCAATCAAAACGATAACAACATCATTGCCCTTGTGCTCTTTCAAAAGTTGATTAATGGTGTCTACAATGTTATTCCAATTGACCAAATTAGCATTATTAAGATTTCTTATGAGTTGTTCTGTGGAAATCCCATCTATAGGTTTTTCACTTGCAGCATATATTGGCATTACCAAAGCCTTATCAAATTTTGAAATGACTTCTCGAAATTCATTCCACAGGGACTTTACCCTAGTATATCTATGGGGCTGCAGAACTGCCCACACCTTTTTATTGGGATACATTTGTTTAATACCACTTAGTAA
>CAZATH010000128.1:0-4238 GCA_964487995.1 uncultured bacterium | reverse complement strand
CGATAAAGAAAAAGCGGAAAGAGTTGCTACAGAAATTCGTGATATTACAGAGGCAAAGGTCTTGTCATCTAACGATGTAAAGGGTATAATGCGAAAAGCAGATATGGCGGTGACAGTTTCTTCTGCCATAGATGCTATAATAGGACCTAACGATGTTAAAAGTGGAGCTGTGATTGTTGATGTATCCCGTCCCAGAGATGTGGCAGAGGCTGTGAAAGAAAGGGACGATGTTCTTGTTATAGATGGTGGAGTTGTGAAGGTGCCGGGTAATGTTAAATTTAACTTTGACTTTGGTTTCCCACCTGGCACGGCATTTGCATGTATGGCAGAGACGATAATGTTGGCTTTGGAGGGATGGAGTGATGATTTTTCGTTAACTAAAGAGCTTAAGGAAGAACAAGTGCTAAAAACAGGTGAGTGGGCCAAAAAACATGGATTTGAGCTAGTATGGATGCGCTCATTTGATTTACCAGTTAGCAAGGAAAAAATACAATACATGAGAGAAGTGATTTCAAGGAGGGTGAATGGCTATGGTAGGTGACAAGGTTCTTCTAACCAAAGAGGGTTATGAAAAGCTTGTCGAGGAGCTCAGGTATCTCAAAGAGGTTAAGAAGAAAGAAGTAGCCGAACGTGTGGCTGAAGCAAGGAGTATGGGAGATCTGAGTGAAAATTCAGAGTATCATGCTGCTAAAGAGGAGATGGCTCATATTGAAGAGAGAATAAGAACCATTGAAAATTTGCTTGACAATGCAGAAATTATTGATACTAGTAGTTTGGATCTTAGCAAAGTGGTTGTTGGTGTTACCGTGAAGCTCAAAGATTTAGGAAGGGGCAAGATAAAAAAGTATACTCTTGTTGGAAATCATGAAGAAGTGGATATCTATGCGGGAAAAATATCAACAGATAGCTCTCTTGGTAAGGCTATTTTGGGGAAATCTGTTGGTGATGTAGTGGAGTTTATATCACCTTCAGGTAAGTTAATGAGATATGAGATACTTGAAATCTCTCTAGATTAGAGGGTGAGAGATGTGAAGGAAAGAGATGTTAGATATGAGAAACTGGCAAGATTAGAAAAAGATAGAGGGATTAATGTATTTGGACATCGCTTAGAAAAAGTTATTCCTATTGCAGAAATTAGAAAGCATGAGGATGGTGCCCAGGTAGAGGCAGTAGGGCGGTTGTATGCCAAAAGAGCACATGGTAAGCTGACCTTTGGCGATATTAGGGATTGGTCAGGCAGAATACAGATAGCACTGGAAAAGCCAGTATTAGGTAGTGAATCTTACAACCTATTTAGAAAATACGCAGATATTGGAGATGTTATATGGGTAAAAGGTGAGCTCTTCCATACACAACGAGGAGAGTTGACAATAGCTGTGAAAGAGTGGAAGTGGATGACAAAGAGTTTACGTCCCTTACCGGAAAAATGGCATGGCCTTAGGGATGTAGAGCTTAGAAGCAGACATAGATATCTTGACCTTATAATGAATCCCGAGTCAATGAATACGTTTATGCTTCGCTCTAAGATCATTACTGCTATTAGAAAGTTTCTTTACGATCGTGGATTTATAGAGGTTGAAACACCTGTTTTACAGCCCATTTATGGTGGTGCCTCAGCAAGACCATTCATCACCCACCATAATGCATTGGATATTGATCTCTATCTTAGAATTGCCCCTGAGCTGTATCTAAAACGTCTTATTGTAGGAGGTTTCCCTAAGGTATTTGAAATGGGTAAAAACTTTAGAAATGAGGGAGTAGATTCCATGCACAATCCTGAGTTTTCTATGATGGAACTCTATCAAGCCTATGCCGATTACAATGATATTATGGATCTTGTGGAGGATCTACTGGTATATTTGGTGGAGACCCTGGAGATATCTCAACCTATACACTGGCTGGGAAAAGAGGTATATGTAAAGAAACCATTCCCACGTATTCCCTATAAAGACTCTTTTGCACACTTCACATCTGGTGAGATCACATGGGAGATGATAAATACAGAGGAGAAAGCCAAAGAAATATTCGAAAAACTTGGCTTAGAAATGAAAAAACCACCCCTTTGGATTAACTATGTTCAAGAGATATTTGATAGCATTGTTCAACCTAAGATTGTTGATCCAACATTTATTATCGATTATCCGCTAGAGATTAGCCCTCTAGCTAAAAAGAAAAAAGATGATCCTAACTTTGTAGAGCGATTTGAACTGTTTGTTGCCGGTGTGGAGCTTGCCAACGCATTTTCTGAGCTTCAAGATCCCAGAGACCAGTTGGAGAGATTTAAAAAACAGGTGGAGGCAAGGAAACAAGGCGATGATGAGGCAATGTCAGATATTGATGAAGATTACATTATTGCCCTGGAATACGGTCTTCCCCCTACTGGAGGATTGGGTATAGGTATTGATAGATTGGTAATGTTCCTTACTGGAAAGGATTCTATTAGAGATGTCATTCTCTTCCCACTCCTTAGACCTAAGAAGATATCAGATACCGATCTAGGAGAAGAGGGCCCCGAAGAGTAGCTGTTAGCTAAATAGGTGTTAAGATAAGGGGAGACAATCTGTCTCCCCTTTTATTTTGGTATTATTTAGATGGATGGTTTTCCCTAGGAGTGTTTAAGGAGGTGGTAGTTGTGAAAGATGGTAAAAGGGTTGTAATTACCTATGGAACATTTGACCTGTTTCACATAGGACATCTTAGGCTTCTTCAAAGGGCAAAACAGTACGGAGATTATCTTATTGTTGCCGTATCAACCGATGAATTTAATGCTGTTAAAGGAAAACATGCCATTATTCCATTTGAACATAGGGCAGAGATTGTGAAGAATATTAAAGGGGTAGATATGGTTATACCTGAAAATTCTTGGGAGCAGAAAGTAGAGGATGTAAAAAAATATGGCGTTGATGTCCTGGTGATGGGTGAGGATTGGAAGGGAAAGTTTGATTTCCTAAAGGATTATGGGGTAGAGGTTGTATATCTTCCGCGCACCAAAGGTATTTCCACTACCAAGATTAAGAAAATACTATCTGCTACATCTAAGATACCTTTAAAGAAACTTGATGAAGCTCTAAAGGTGCTATCGGAAATAGACTTTGAGACACTTAAGAAGGCATTTGATATTCTTGCCGAACTGAAAAACGAATTTGGAGAGTGATATTGATGTCTTTCTCGGTATCTTTAATATATCATAACATGAGCGGTTCAAATACCATTGCTCTTTATAAAAATATGCCTAAAGAACTTCAAGGTGGAGTAGATGTTCTGATAAAGTACTTTCCTTTAGAGTATGGGTGGGGACATAGGCGTTGGGATTTCTGGCTTCTAAAAGAAGGAGAAGAGGATGTTTCTTTTATATATGAGTCTGATTTCCTACTCGGTACCCATGGGACATGGAGAGCACGAGATGGACAGGTTACCGTTGAACTATGGCATGGATTTCCACTTAAAGGTATGGTAGCAATGGATTATGGGGAACGTAAAGAGGATAGGGAGCTTCTCCTTAGAAGATGGAGAGAAGAAGTAGACATTGTTATTTCGTATTCTAAAACGTATTCAACATTGATGGCGGCATGTGTCCACAAAGAAACAGAAGATTTTATTATTACAGGTATGCCGCGCAATGATTTTCTATTTTGGAAAGGTGGTAAGCGTAGATTGGGAAGGGTTATACCGGGTATTCCCCATGATAAAACACTAATCTTTTATATGCCTACGTTTAGAGTGGGTAGAGAGGACAAGGTAGAAGGTGATACCCGGCGAGGTCTTAACTTCGATAGACTTGAGGATTTTTTAGATCGTAATGACCTTGTATTGATTGTGAAATTTCATCCATTTGAGGAAAAGATTGTATCTAAGCTTTATGATTTTGATAGTTATGAGCACATTTATATTCTTAGCGAGGAACATCTTTCGGATGCCGGTATGGATCTATATGAACTACTGGATGCTGTGGATTTGCTAATAACCGATTATTCTTCAATATACTTCGATTACCTTTTATTGAATAGACCAATTGTATTTTATCCAGTTGATATTGATATTTATATGAGGAAGAGAGGAGTACTTGTAGAGCCTTATGATGTATGGGCACCGGGACCCAAGGCTTACAATCAAGATGAACTAGAGAGTGATATTATTAGAATCCTTGAAAATCCACAGTGGTATGGTAGAGAGAGAATAATTATACGTGATATGGTTCATCATTATAAAGATGGATTTTCTTCCCGTCGTGTCTGGAA
>CAZATH010000127.1:0-4325 GCA_964487995.1 uncultured bacterium | reverse complement strand
CCTATAGGATGGGTATAATACACACGTTCTGCCGCAAGAGTAATTGCCTCTCTATTAATATCTATGCCAATAGCTTTTCTCTTAAGAAGCTTTGCCTCAATAAGAGAAGTTCCACTACCAACCATTGGATCCAAAATTAAATCCCCTTCATTACTAAAAAGTTGAATGGTATATCTTGGAATATAGGGGGAAAAATTACCCGGATAATCCCCCTTATGGGTAGCCCAACTCCCCCTATCAGGAAAAGACCATACAGTAGTGCGAGGAATATCTTCTTCGATCTCAACAGGTGTCTTTGGTGAAATATTTGATAGCTCACTAATTGATAATATCAATTGTTCACAAATCACCCTTTCCATTTGATATAATGATAGCATGAAAACAGTAGAAAATAGTATATTAAAACCCTTTGTAAAGTGGGCCGGTGGAAAAAGGAATCTCTTACCTATCATAAAAAAATATATACCTCCAACATTTGGTAGGTATTATGAGCCGTTTGTCGGGGGAGGAGCATTGTTGTTTGACCTAAAGCCTACATCTGCAACTATATCTGATATCAACCCCGAACTCATTAATGCATACCGGGTAATTAAAACTGAACCATATAAACTCATTGAACTGCTTTCTAATATGAAAAACCGCCACAGCAGAGATTATTATTACTACATAAGGGATATCTTCCAACCTAAAAACAATGTAGAGAGAGCAGCACGTTTTATATATCTCAATAAGACATGTTTCAATGGACTATGGCGGGTAAATAAAAAGGGACACTTCAATGTTCCGATGGGAAAATACAAAAACCCTAAGATTTTAGATAGAGAGAATATTCTTGCCATTCATCATTATTTGTCAACTAACGATATCCAAATACTAAATGTAGATTTTGAAAAAGCTGTAGAACACGCAAAAGCCGGTGATCTGGTATACTTTGATCCTCCCTACCTACCAGCACACGGCAGTAGTGATTTTACATCGTATACCAAAGAGGGCTTTGGAATCACAGAACATAAACGCCTCAGTGAAGTCTTCCGAAGGCTTGCCAACATGGGAGTTTTTGTTATTCTCTCAAATTCAGATAGTCCTATTGTTAGAGAGCTTTATAAAGACTTCCGCATTGTGGAAATAGAAACCAATAGATATATCAGTAGTAGAGGAAAGGGGAGAAAAGGTTGGAAAGAACTGCTGATTGTTGGCTTCTGACTCTTCTTAAAGATTTTTATCATAGATATATATCACCATCAGCAGATTTGTTTACCAAAATTGACACTATGTAAATCAATTTTTACAAATGTAATATTGACACATAATAGGCAATATGCTAAACTATCCAAGGCTGTGGGAAAGGCTTCCACACCCCTAAGGTGAAGAGGTGCCGAAGGGATTTAACGACCCCATGAATGCCTAGAGGGTAATATGCTCCGTCCCTTCTACTGTCCTCTTCACTTTAGATTAAAATTACCGTCGTAGCATCTTTCCCCTCGTTAAAACGTGAAGAGGTGCTCGGGAGGTTTTACGAAAAGAAATGAGAAGCTTACTCTCCACAACTTTAAGGAGACAAGCTTTTACCAAACCTCCCCCGTCTGTCCTCTTCACATTATGAAACATATTGCGACAGATTTTACTAAACGTGCTTATCAACATGCTACGAAACTTGACACTATGTAAAACATTCTTTACAAATATAACATTGATACATAACAAACAATATACTAAAGTATTTAAGGCTGTGGGAAAGGCTTTCACACCCCTAAGGTGAAGAGGTGCCGAAGGGATTTAACGACCGGTTTGACACTGGCTACGTCCCTTCTACTGTCCTCTTCACTTTAGGCTGGGTCATATCTATAAAAAGCCATCAACCTGCCAGATTACCAAGACTTATAGGCAGATAGGCACACCATCATAAACACAAGTCATCATCTAATATTAAATATACCCATAAAAAATAAATAATTTACACATAAACCTAAAGTATGTTTTTTCCCATACAAACACAAAGGAGGGATTAATATGAATAATATAAGCAAGAACATAAAAAAGGTAATAGCATATCAAAGTGCAGATACCATAAACCACCACGGTTTTCCTGCGTGGAGCAAGGATATTAAAGAAATGGCAATGACCTTACTCATGGTAGGAGCAGACAGGAACACATTCTATGTAGATGTTGATCAAAACATTGGCATGGCAATCAATGTATTTACACAGGTGGCAAAGGAAGATCCAAAGTGGTTTAAAGATGCCATTGTATATGCAAGAAACGAAGGATTTCAGAGAAATATGCCTATATTAGCCCTTGTTATAGTAAGGCAATTTCACAAGGAATTTTTCAAAGAGATATTCAACGATGTAATACTCACAGGCTTTGACCTTGATAAGTTCCTTAGCTACAACAGGGCACTGGATCTAGGCTTCGGTAGAGCTGTTAAAAATGCCATTCAGCAGTGGATAGAAACACATACAACAGAATACTATGCCATTAAATACAGAAAACAGATAGCTGATGCCATCAGACTTACCCATTTTAAACACGATGATCCTATCTACGATTACATTGTGATGGCAAGAAAGAAAAACATCGGTAAAGACCTTGATATCGTCTACAAACAGTATCCACAGATAAAGGCACTTAAACAGATAAAGGAGATATTGGAACAGATCAAACAGGAAGAAAAACAAGAAAACCCTACACACAACCAAAAGATAGAAGAAATAGCAAAGCTAATTATTAACCACAAACTTGATCCTGCAACGGTTATAGGATACGGTATAGGAGGCAAAACCACAAGCGAAAACGCTATAATATGGAATGCCCTTATGAAGGTGATGCCTACAGGTATGCTACTTGGCTATCTTGATAAGCTAATAAGGACAAAAGCTTTAACTAAAAAAGATATCAAGTGGATAGAAGAAGAGAGATTTACACCTGAAAATTTCTATAAAGCAAAGGTATACCCCCACAGGCTTCTGGTAGCATATCTTACACTTTATGATAGATACATAAAAAACGGTTATACTGCAGAAGAAAATCGTCACGGTATCCCCTATGAAATAAAGTATGCCCAATACCTGCTTGATATCTTAGAAGATAACATTAATATTCTGGCAAAACACATGACAAACAACATATGGAACGGAAAATGGGTAGTAGCACCTGACATTTCGGGATCGATGACTTTTAACATAGACCACGTTGTGCCTGCCTATATAGCAGGAGCCTTTGCTGGAATGATAAAAAGTATCATAAACGACGTCATAATACTACCCTGGCATACCGAGGTAGATGTAGATATTATTAAAAATGCCACTACACCCACACAAATTGCTCTTAATATAGCTACGGCTCCCGGAGGAGGCACGTATATGGAAGCACCCATGATGTATATATTAGAAAACCAAATCCAGGCAGATTACGTGGTCTTAATTACAGACAGTGAAGAATGGGGTGAGGGTTGGTTTGGATACTGGAAAGATTACAAAAAACACATTAGTCCCCATGCCAAAGCCATACTAATAAGAGTCGATCCTTACGATACAAATCCCTTTCCACCAAAGCAAAAGGCAAGGTGGGATATATATCAAGTATATGGCTGGAGTGCAACAGTGCTTAAGTGGATAGAAAGAGAGGTTTTAAAGGAGGGAAAGTAGCATGGAAGAGAAAAATAACACAGTCACAATAAAAGATGGAATAATCGCTTTTCCTAACGGAAGTGTGGCTCTTGAAGATGTAATATCTGTAGAGGTAAAAAACGAACCTAGCCTCTCTTCTCTCTTCTTCTTTGTAGCAGCAACACTGTGGGGGATAATGACAGATTCTATCATGCTAGTGTTGGTAGGACTACTAAACGTAATACCACTGATCATGTCACTGGCATCTTATAACCTGACACTAAAAACACGACAGGGGGCAGAGATTAAAGTAGCCCAGGGAGGGAGAGAAGAAATGATGAAACTAAAAGAGCAGATACTGGAAAAGATACAGCATTAGAAAAACATATACAGGAAAGCACGAAACACAAGTCATCATAAATACTATAGGTGATGCCACCGATAGCCCATTAAACAAATAAGAATCTGTCTACAATCTACCACTTTACCAGCTTAAACCGGGCTTTTACCAGTTCACAAGAATCTTATAAAGACGGAGGGATGCCAGAATAGGATAATGGCCTGGCCTCGAAAGCCATGGGTGGCCTTCACGGCCTTGCGGGTTCAAGTCCCGCTCCCTCCGCCAATATTAACATTGTGGAGAGGTAGCCTAGTGGCCTATGGCACCCGCCTGGAAAGCGGAGAAGGGCTTTATGCCCTACGAGGGCTTGGTCCCT
>CAZATH010000126.1:0-4406 GCA_964487995.1 uncultured bacterium | reverse complement strand
AAGGGGCAGATATCAGGATAGTATATTCGCCAGAGGATGCCGTAAAGATAGCATCAGAAGCACAAAGACCGGTAATTTTTCTATCTGTTGGCTTTGAGACAACAATTCCTACATCGGCAGCTGCATTAAAAATAGCTGAAGAAAACAATATTAGAAATTTTTATCTATTAATTTCCCACAAGCTCATTATACCGGCTCTAGAAACACTTCTAAGCGATTCACAATCACGTATTGACGGGTTTATACTTCCCGGGCACGTCAGTGCCATTATTGGTAGAAAGGTATATGAGCCTGTGCTGAAGAAATATCAAAAACCGGGAGTTATTACAGGCTTTGAAGGGCATCATCTGATAATAGGCACGGCTACTTTGCTAAAACTAATAGAAGAAAAAAAAGTTGAAGTAATCAATACATATCCTGAAGTAGTTAAAGAAGAAGGAAATCCCATAGCATGGAGTCTTGTAGAGGAGTTTTTTGAGGTATCAGATGAAGAGTGGAGAGGATTTGGCACTATACCCCAAAGTGGACACAAACTCAAAGAAAAGTATAGCCATCGCGATGCCAAGCTGTTATTCCCTGTAGAAATACCACCAAGCAAAGAGACCCCCGGTTGTCTGTGTCCTGACGTTGTCAAAGGCAAAGCCACACCTACCCAGTGTCCACATTTTGGAAAGGGATGCACACCACTACATCCGTTGGGACCATGTATGGTTTCATCGGAAGGTGCGTGTGCAGCATATTATAAATATAGGAGGTAAGGCAGATGTCAGACAAAATCGTTATGGGGCATGGCTCCGGTGGTATACTCACCCACCAACTGATAACTGAGGTGTTTATGCCTGCATTCGGAGATAGCCCACTTCAAACCATGGATGATGCAACACTTCTTAATATCAATAGCCCTATCGTGGTATCTACCGACACATTTACCGTAAACCCTCTCTTTTTTCCCGGTGGAGATATAGGAAAACTCGCCATCAATGGAACAGTCAACGATATTGCCGTTTCCACAGGTAAACCACTATATCTTACGGTGGGCTTTGTTCTTGAAGAGGGTTTTCCCATATCTGACCTAAAACGTATTGTAAATAGTATGAAAGAAGCTGCTGAGGCTATAGGGGTAAAGATTGTGGCTGGGGATACCAAAGTAGTGGAAAGGGGCAAGGGAGATGGTGTGTATATCAATACAACAGGTATTGGTATATACGAAGGTTTAGGCAAACTAAATAAAGAGCCTATAAAACCGGGAGACAAAGTAATTGTCTCAGGATCTATTGGAGAGCATGCAGCAACAATCATGATACACAGAGAAGATCTCGGCATACAGGCAGACATAGAGAGCGACTGTGCACCTGTGGTAGATCTTGTCAAGGTGGCACTGGAAACTGGTGGAGTAAAGTGGATGCGAGATCCCACCCGGGGAGGGGTAGGCACCACTCTTAATGAGCTGGTTATGGATAAACATTTCGGCATATTACTGAACGAGGAAAGCATTCCGGTAAAAGATGCCGTAAAGGGTATCGCTGGGCTACTGGGCATAGATCCCCTATATATGGCATGTGAAGGCAGAGTTTTGTTTGTGGTCAAGGGTGATAAAGCCGAAGAGGTTTTAAAAGCACTAAGAGAACTACCTGAAGGTAGAGAAAGTGCCATTATCGGAGAGATAACAAAAGGTCATGCTGGCAAAGTAAGGCTTAAAACCCGGTGGTCTGAAAGGTTTGTCCCAATGCTTCCCGGAGAACAACTACCAAGAATATGCTGAGGTGATAATATGCACGAGCTATCTGTTGCAGAAAGCATCTGGAATGTGCTTCAAGATGAAATAAAAAAACTTGGTGATGTAAAACTCATTAGTGTAAAAATTGTCATTGGAGAACTCAGTGGTGTTGTACCCGATGCCCTGGATTTTTATCTCAACCTTCTTAAAGACGATATGGGGCAACCTGATACAACATTTATATATGAATATGTGCCTGTTAAATTTCAGTGTCAAGAGTGTGGACATATTTTTACCGTAGATAAACCGCTATTTGCTTGTCCTAAATGTGGTAGCTCCGATGTAAAAATAATATCAGGCAATGAGTTTTATATAGGCGAGATAGAGGTGGAGTGATATCCACCTCTATTTTCCAAATAATGCATTCCAACCTTCTATAAAGAGTGGATATGCAAACAAGGCTATAAGAAAGCTTGTAATTGTCTGAAGACACGGCATATACTGGGATTTTAACTTTTTCACATACCTAATGGTATGGGCACCATACAGCAAGGCTATTAACGTAAAAAATGGAAGTGAAAATATAACATTAAACAAAACCAAATACCACAACTTCAATAAACCGCTACCTATAGTAGATATCTTGACGGCAAACATAATATATGGTCCCATAGAGCACGGCATAATAAGAAGTGCCAAGAGCACTCCAACAATATAGGCAAGCAACGGTGATGTAGCTTTTTTAAGGTAATCTTTTATCATCTGCTTTTCACCTTTAGTAGTAAGTCCTTTACTACCACGACATGCATCTAAATACGTTAAAATGGCAAGAAGCATGCCGAGAAGTCCCAATATGAGATTCATCCACGGAATAGCACCCCTGGGAAGGATGGTGTACCCCCATACAAGGGCACCACCAAGAAGCAGATTGCCACTAACCACACCCAACACAAATAAGACAGCGCTCTTTACCATATCTTTGACATTCCTACGTATGGCACCTAAAGTTAATAAAACAAATATCGCATTAATTCCACAAGGAGACATAGCAGAAGCAAGCGCAAGCACTATTAAGGACACATAAAGCGACATATCATCACCTCCAACCTAAACTTATCATATGATATCAGATTTTGACACTAGAAAATATGATAGATACTTTCCTATCTAAAATAATCAACATCCAACGACTATAATATTCGTTCAATCTTCAATATGCCAAACTTTTCATCAAACAGCAATACCCCCATTTCTTTGTCTACATTATTGAAAGAAGTTTTTCAAGGACGGCATCTTAGCTCCACACTATGTTAATAATATATCTTCCTACTTCACAAATATGTGATATCATGGGAGTGTGAAAAAATAGAAAAAGTTCACATGGAGGTGGTAAAATGCACATTCCCGATGGGTTGTTGTCAACTCCTGTAATTGCAGGCACCTATCTACTGACAGGAGCGACAGTGTTATACGCTTCTAAAAAGGTAAAAGAAGAAGTAGATGAAGAGAGACTACCACTGTTGGGGCTAATGGCAGCAGGTATTTTTGTAGCACAAATGGTCAACTTTCCCGTAATGGCTGGTGTATCGGGGCATCTATTGGGAGCTTCACTGGTAGCCATGCTATTTGGTCCCTACTCTGCCATATTGGTGATGACCTCTGTTTTAATCATACAAACCTTCTTATTTGGAGACGGTGGTATAACAGCACTTGGTGCCAATATACTCAACATGGGTATAATCGGTGCCTTTGTTGGTTTCTATTTATATAAATGGCTATCTCCCATAAACAAAACATTGGCATCGTTTGCCGCTGGATGGATATCGGTAGAACTGGGAGCATTAATGGCTTCTATTGAGGTAGGTCTTTCAGGTATCGTCCCATTCTTACCATTCCTCAAGCTCATGCTTACATACCACGCCGTTATTGGTATCATTGAGGGAGTTTTAACAGCTTTGCTTGTTTCACTTCTCTATATGGAAATTAGGGAACTTTCGGGGGTGAAAGAAAATGGCTAAAAAGAAAGCCTTTATAGTAATAGCCTTATTTATCATAGCCTTCATCATGCTAATACCCTTTGCATCTTCATGGCCAGATGGTTTGGAAAATGCCATGGAGCATTTCAATGTCTCAGAACATGCAATATACCACCCACCACTAGATTACGGTGATACTTTCTTTCAGAGCTTTTTTGCCGCATTCCTTGGGATGTTATTAGCAGGAGGATTAACAACTATTTATATCAAAGTTGTAAGGAGGGCATAAATTGCATATACTCCTAATACTCCTCTTCACACTGGAAAGTAGTCAAATTAAAACAATATACGAGTTTATATGGATAATTGCAATATGGTTAATCATCGTGGCAATATACAAGCCAAGCAAAGATGTATTTAAGATTGTGGCGGGACTGGGTGTCATTGAAATATTAATGTTCTCTCTGATTCTGTTTTCACCTGGTCCCCCACTTTTTTCTTTTGGTGCGATATCTATCACCACCACCGGTTTAAAGTTATTCGCTATAGCTATAACAAGATGGCTACTATCTGTATCGGTTATCCTAACAATTGTAGAAAAAGTTGGATTTCACAACATCGTAGATGAATTAATAGCTTTAAAAGTACCTGAAAACCTGATTATCATATTACTATTTACATATAGGTATATATTTTTACTTTTAGAGGAGCTA
>CAZATH010000125.1:0-4429 GCA_964487995.1 uncultured bacterium | reverse complement strand
CGTTCCTTGTCCAATAGCGTATTCAAAAGAGTTGATTTGCCCACATTGGGACGCCCCACTATGCCTATCTTGGGATAAAGTTCATCACTGTTAGATTCTTGAAAATTCTTTTCTGAAAATTTACTAACAATCAAATCTAGTAAATCGCCAGTTCTAGTTCCATGCATAGATGATATGCTTATCACATCAGAAAATCCCCACAGAAAAAACTCATATTGTGCATTTTCGCCTGCTTTGTCCATTTTATTGACTACTACAATTACCCTGTCGGCATAAGGTCTCAGTAAAGAGGCAATTTTCTCATCAACGGCGGTTATTCCATCGACTCCATCAACCATGAAAAGTATTATATCAGCATCTTTGGCCTCGGAAACCGCCTTTTTGTAGACAGCATCAAGTAAAGGATCATCTACGTCTGCTACAATACCACCTGTATCAACTAGATCAAATGTAATGCCATTCCACTCAACTGTATCCTTTATAGCATCTCTGGTTACCCCCGGAGTTTCGTCAACTATTGCCCTTCTCTTTCCTATTAACCTGTTAAACAACGTTGATTTTCCTACATTAGGTCTACCTATAATCACAACTTTGGGCACATTCACCACTACCTTTCATGGGAAATAAATTTAACCTCTTCCTCCAATAACACACCGAATTTATCTTTGACTGCTTCTTTAACATAATTGGCCAACGATAAAATGTCCGAGGAAGTTGCATTACCTATGTTCACAATAAAATTAGCATGTTTTGTAGATACTTGAGCCCCCCCTATACGATATCCCTTTAATCCAGCCTGATCTATTAAATATCCAGCAGCAAATTCGGGGGTATTCTTAAAATAACTCCCAGCACATGGCATATCAATAGGTTGATGTTTCCTTCGCCACGACATATGCTCCCTAATATAAGTCAATACGTCTATGGCAGGTTTATCAATAACCCTTAACCAAGCTTTCACAATATAACCCCTTAAGGGTAAAGAACAATATCTGTATCCCCATGACATTTCATTACGATTAATAACATATTTCTTGCCCTTTATATCTACAATTTCTACTTTTTCAACAAAGTCACATATTCCCATCTTAGATGTTCCAGCATTCATGATAATAGCTCCACCAACTGTACCAGGAACACCTACAAGAAATTCAAAGCCAGCTAAATCCCAAGATGCAAGTTTATGTATCAATGCTGGCAAATAATCACCTGCAAAGACCTCCACCAAACCATCACGGTAAATAAAGTCTGTGGGTGGAGTTTTGGTAACAATAACTCCTCCATCCCAAGGTTTATCATCAATAAGAACATTTGAAGCACCACCTAAAATGTAAAAAGGAATATCGTGTGATATAAATAACCTTATAGCCTGGACAAGTTGTTCTGCTGTAGAAACCTTTACAACATATTTTGCTTTACCTCCTACCTTAAAAGTAGAATATTTTGATAAATCCCCCCACATTTCGATATCTATATCGCTTTTCTCATCATCAATAAGCAATATATTTTCTGCAAGCTCCACCTTTGCCTTCACAACTTTTCCCTCCCACCTAATAGTTCTGATATAGAAGCATAATCCATAATCTTCAATCTACCTTGCTCTATGTTTAGATTACCCATCAAAGCATCGTATATTGTATCAAAAACAAGAGAATCTATACCAAACACAGGAAAACCACTGTAAACAGCATTGAAGTATTGATGATCTAATGCCAAACCACGCAGCGGTATTAAGAGGGCATTTTTTCTAAGGTAAGTAAGTTCAGCAATAGTACCTGCACCCCCACGGGCGATAATCAAATCGGCTATTTTTTCAAAACATCCAATTTCGGTAGAAAATCCAAAACTAATTCCATATCTGCTATAAAGCAAAGTATTCTTTCCTCCTCTTTGCCAAATAATAAAAATATTATCTATTTTCCTATCATGTATATTCCTATAAACCACTGAGGCTATGGTATTAATTTCTACAGAACCCTTACTCCCTCCCATTAACAAAATAATCTTCTTATCTTCCGGTATTCCCCATTGCTTTTTAAACTTTTTATCATCACAATCGTTAAAAGTATATTCATCTACGGGATATCCTACCACGTGGATTTTATTGCTATATGTAGATGGTAAGAAGTGATCAGTTTCATAAAACGAAAGCAGAATCTTATCTGCAAAATACATTAGAAGTTTATTAGCTTTCCCAGGTATAACGTTTTGTTCATGTATCCATAGTCTTCCAGTGATTTTTTTAGCCGTAAGAGAAGGTAAAATGATATCCCTACTACCAAAAGAAATTGTAGTATCTATTTTGTTTCTATGAACATGCAGAAACCTCTTAAAGGAGGATATATTGTCAAAATATTGGATCCAATCATCATAATAATAATTGTTCTTTCCGAAAACGGCTAACTGAACATCTCTTCCATTGTATCTAAGGAGTTTTCCCATTCGATAAGCGGGTAAAAAATGTCCTCCTGATGCTGTGCCTGCTAAAAGCAAAATCATTGCGAAATCCTCCTCAGAATATCTTTATTTTTTCCATCCCAATGCATTGAAACTAACACTGCTGATATGCTATTTAACGTCGTAAATATTATAAGTCCTGTTCTTCCCCATGATAAAAAGGGAATAGAGATACCAGTAGGAGGAAATATATCGTAGGTGGACAACATATTAAAAATCACTTGAAGTAAAAACCACAGTGAAAAACCAGAAACAAACATTCCTTCTATACCACGCATTCTCAGTCCAGATACCAAGAAAAATATCCCCCATAAAAACCATAATATCACCAATAAAAATTCAAACAATATTCCCATTGAAACAGCAGTAAACGGTAATATTGCATCTGACCATGGAACAGGTGGAATATACGCAATATTAATAGGGTAACTTCCCCACAGTCCCCCTTTGAAGACAGCTAAGTAATTTTTAACTATATGATAGCTAATACCGTTAGGATCAATAAAGGGAGAACGCCACACTACGAGTCTATCAATAGCATGTGAGAAAGCAGGAGGAATAGTTGTCTCTAGTGGTACATGACGAAGCGTTATTGCTAAAAGCACAATACCAATCATAATGGTTAGTGATATCAGCATCCCTCTTCTTCCATACCACAACATCAACATGGCTAAAAACCACATAGCAAATAATGATGATGTGCTAATATCTGGTTCAAATAATATTAATAGGTACATTATTCCATACAATAGGGCCATATAGAAAAAATTGGTACCACTAATTCTAGATTCAATAACTACAATTACAACCACATAAACTATAAGGGTAGTTAATATTATAGCAGACCCTAAAACGGCATTTACAAACATAGAAAACACTAAGATTAACAATGTGGCTAGAGTTAGTATAAACTCTGAAATAGGCATATGGGCTGGAGACAACCCCTTGAGTTTCCAATTCTTCCATATTTCATCAAGTACAAATACAACAAGTATTAGAGCAGAAAACTTGGCAATGTCTGATACTTGAAAGCCAAAAAGCCATCGTTTAGCACCATACCTGGCAGAAGCCCAAGGAGTTAAGAGAAAGCCTAATGCGACAATGGTTAATATTGCTAAGGTATAGCGAAATTTTTTAAAAAAGTAAAATATATATAGCCATACACCGTAAGGTAATAAAAACACTACTGATGCCACAATCCCAGAGAGAAACAGGCCGTATATACCTTGTAACCAAAAATTAGGTTTATAGAGTATCAAAGCTCCGGGATCTAATGTATAGGCAATATAGGCAATTAACTGGGAAAACATTACGAGCACGAGCATGGCTATATAAAGCTGCACCTTTATCGAAACGGCCCACTCTATTTTTCTTGGTATCACTTGCACCTTGCTATGTTCTTTCATATTCTCGCTGTAATTTATTGACAATTTCTATAAATGTATTACCCCTATGTTTGTAATTCCTAAACATATCAAAACTAGCACATGCCGGAGAAAGCAAAATGACATCTCCACTTTCCGCACTCTGATATAAGGTGAAAACAGCTTCCTCTAAAGATCTCGCTTTTATGTAGTTTATATAACCGTGATCTTCTAACGCTTTTGCTATATCATTTGCTGTTTCTCCTATTAAAGCAACACGTTTCACATTTATGCGGGCAATCTCTCTTGCTAACTCATCGTAAGACGTGTCCTTCTTACTACCTCCTAATATGAGAAGAAGCCTCTTACCATCAAATCCTGATATGGCAGCGATAGTAGATGCAACATTAGTGGCTTTGGAATCATTTATAAATATTATGCCCCCAATATTTGCCACTTCCTCCATACGGTGTCTAGCGAAAACAAAGTTGGAGAGTATATTAACATCTAAGTTGTAAAGATCTTCTCCATACCCAAGAGCATAAACTGCTGATATTGCGGCGAGCAAATCTTCTAAATAAGGAGGATACTGAAAGCGAGAAATATGT
>CAZATH010000124.1:0-4451 GCA_964487995.1 uncultured bacterium | reverse complement strand
ATCCATTGAGATGTTAATAAAAGCAGGTGCTGTTGATAGGTTTGGTGACCGTGCCCAGTTGCTTAAAAAGTTTAAATCAGGTTTTTCTGGAGGCATATCACAATCACTATTTGGTGAAGGATGGGCAGGTGTGGAAGATATCGAAGTTCCAACCCATGGTGAAATGGAATTTTCTGCTTTGGGATTTTATTTAAAGTATCATCCTTTACAGGATGTGGCTTTAAAAATTAAGGCACTCAGAAAGGAGTTAGGAGTTTTACCTCTTGCTCGTGTTCAGGAACAAGATGATTTTGATGATGCTACCAAATTTGAAATACTTGGAATGATAACTGCACTTAAGGAAAAGAAATCTGGTGGCAACTTGTTAGGAATAGCAGATGTAGAAGATCTTACGGGTAAAATTAAGGTTTACGTAAAGGGTAAAAATCTGATTACCGTTCAAGAATATAAGGAAAAACCCGGAGTACTCCACATGACTATAACGGCCTTAAAGAGGCGTGATGGAGATATTATGTACTTTCTTGATAAAGTAAAAGATTTTTATCCTATGGAGAAACTTAGAGGTAATATCTCAACATTGCCTAAAATTAGAGTTCTGTTACCTCCTATCATGTGGCAGCGTGATATGCTTGTTAAATTGTCTGTAGAGCTTAGAAAGATAAAGACAAAGAACTATTTTGTAAATATTGTTTTACCTATAAAGGGTGCTGGTTATGTTTCTAAAGTATTGGATTTGGCGTTTGGAGTGGATTCTGTGGCAACGTTGAAAAAGATACTTAAGATGATGCGTATTGATGATTTTAAGATAGAGGAGGGATAAAAATGTATGGCTGCCCATCTTGGAAAAGCATTTATAGAAAATCGGTTCTAATGGTGAGGTATTGGATGGATACCTGGACAATGTTTTTTAAGGGTAGGTTAGGTAATGTGTGGTATGCTCCGTGGATTCCCGTTGTTGAAGTTATCTTGCTTAGCTATATACTTATAGGAATACCTACACTTGCTATATTAGTGGGTTCCCTTGTGTTATCGGCTATTATATTTGCCCTAATTAGGGTTTCTATATCACGGTTAAGTCATAGTTTATGGGTTGATTGGGAAAGATATTTGAGATGTTCTAAGCCTATTGTATTGTTATCCGATAAGATTGATAGGGTAGTTGGAGCCTTTAGAAATGGGTTTGTTGATGAAGGATGTATGGGTTTAGGTGTTATTCTCATGATATATATTTCTGTGCTCATAGGTCTACTTTATATCATGATGTATCCTCAGATTAGTTTAATGTATACCATTGTTATGGTAATCGGTATGTTTATTTCTTTGTCTCTGGGATTTTGAAGCCATGCCCCCATACTTCTGAAGGTTCAAATATCATCATAAACGCTTCTGGGTCTAGGGTATGTATCTTCTTCTTTACTCTGGGCATCTGAGCTCTTCTTACAGTTGTCATAATCATTGTTCGGTTTTTACCAGTATAACCTCCAATAATAGGTATAAATGTAACACCTCTACGTAATTCTTGTATGATAAATGATGAAATTTCTTCTACATGATCACTGATAATTAGTATTGTTTTTGTGCTGTGAATACCGCTTAATGCTACATCTAAACTGTAAGATGACACAAAGAAAGCAAAAATTGTTAGTAGGACTTTATCTGCCGATTTAAATATGAGCCCGTTAACGATGGCAAGAACAGTATTAAATGTCAGCTGAAATTTTCCTATAGGGATGTCAAAGTATCGGTTAGTTATTAGTGCTAAGATATCTGTACCTCCTGTGGAGCCACCTGAAGAATATATCATTGCATACGCAAATCCTTGTATAACACCAGCATATAATATTGCCAGTATAACATCTTCAGTTAATTTGTGTGGAAAAGTACGTATAAAGAAGTCTAAACCAAAGGAGTAGGTTATCATACCTATAATCGATCTGATGCCAGTGCTGTTTCCGAGATATTTGAATCCCAATATAAAGATAAGAATATTTGCGGGAATCAACGTTAGCGAAATAGGTAATCCGGTTAACTCTGTGATTATGATACTAATACCACTAATGCCACCAGGTATTAATCCATAAGGTTTTAAAAACACGGCAACTCCAAAGGATGCTATTAGTGCCCCTACTGTAATGATTAATAAGTCTTTTATTATGTCTCGTGATATCCGCTTTATGGCTTGCATAGTAGATGTATATGTTTTTTATCCAGTATATTTTGCCAGGTATCTTGATAAGCTGCACATTGTTTATTTTTAATAAACGCCCTAATGGTTACCTTCTCATTTGCTTTCCCCAGCACGCCTACTCTACTAGGAGAAAGAGCTGAAAAGAGCTCCTTACCACTGTTATCGAATATTTTGATTCGTATATTAGAGGGATTTGTCGTTATCAGAATGGGATGCTGAGGATCTCCCTTAACTATATACTCACAATCCAATATAACTTTATTCTTTAAGTCATTGGTAGTCCATCCGCTAGCTTGTGGATGTGGATAAGAGGCACATATGGCACCGCTGTACATTGCTACAAACATAGGATTAGAAAGATTTATTGGTGTGTCAATCTCACAGGGTGATTTGCAGCTATTGATTACTGTTTTTTGTCTTCCGTTATTGTCTGTTTCTATGAGAGTTACACGCAGTCCCGAAGGCTTGGTTACAACGTATATCTTTTTATACTCTGCCGGTGGTGTTGGAGAAGAGGTATTAGTTTCAGTGGATGTAGTTTGTTGGTTCTCTGTAGTTGTTGTGGTTTCCTCTTCTGTATTTGTAGTTTCGGTAGCGGTTGTGGTAGGTGAAGAAACAGTATTCTCTTGCGATGTTGTGGATGTTGATACAGTTTTTGTGGTTTCTCCTGAGTTTTTATTATGTTCAGTTTGCTGAGGTGTAGTTGCAAAGAATCCTTTGATGGTGTCTCCGTATCTGATATATAAGAACCCCCCGAATAATAAAAGAAAGATAAGTACAATGATTATAGCCATCAGTGGTGATATTTCTTTGTTATCATGAGGTTGTGCTAGAAGTCGTGATGTCTTCTTTTTTCTTTTTTGATTTTGTTTTTTGGCTAATTCTTTTCCTATTTCTGTTTCTTGAATATTTCTTAGGGTTTCTCTTAATCTCTCTACTGTATCTTTGTTGTATGGCTGATTATATGTTTGAGATGATGTGGTAGTGTTGTTTAACGCTCCTGATATAGACGTTGTAGTGCTCAAGGTTGGTAGGTCTTCTGCTGCCGCCTCTTCAGTTTCAGATTCTTTCCACACCATTATTATAGTCGCGTTATCATCAGGAGTGTGATTTTTTAAATATTCTTCAAGTTTTGAAAGAACGCTTCTGGGGGAATCTACTCTTGCCATTAAGTTGTGAATTTTCGGATTTTTAAGAAATGAATAGAAACCATCTGATGTCATGATTATAGATGATAAGTTTTCATTATCTTCAAATGACTGAATAGAAATTGAAAATTTCAGTAAATCACCACTGGGAGATAATTTTATGGGTGGTTTATCCATGATCAGATATATCGCTTTTAGTTGATGATTTTCTACTTTATAAACAGAAGTTTTGCCAGCTGAAAATACAGATATTTTATCGTTAAACCATAGCAATGCTGTTAAGTGAAGCGATATTTCTCCCATAGTAGTAACAGAATTCTTGGGTAATGTTTTGGCGGTTTCTTGTATTTTCTGCTTGATAATATTCTTTACCTGTTCCTCCAACTGTGTTATTTCTTCCACTGATTCTTTATTGAAAAATTCTTTAATGCTATCGTTGATGCTACCGGCCATCAGAGATGCTAAGTTTTCACCCCATTGGCTACCAGTAGAAGGATCTATTAAGATCACAAAAGCTATATCCTTTTCTACAAATCCGTAAACTTTATCTGTGTTTATTGTTTTATCTTTACCTTTTACAGTTATATGAGAGAAGGTTAGTTTACCCTTTTGGTTGTCCACCTTACAGCCCCCCTATAATATATCTTTTAAGTATATTATCATAGTTGTAGAGGAAGGGAGGTGTAAATTGTGCTTACATTACCTTTTGTTGATGCCCATTTTCATCCTTTACAGATAGCTTACTTTAGAAAAGCCGTTGACCTTTCTTCGGTTTCAGATAGTAAATCTCTTGTTATGAAGTTGTCCAATACCGAGGAACCTATTATCGGTTATCACTTTGTAGAGTATGAAGGTTTTGCTGGAGGAGAGGAACTGACCAAGTTATTTCCGTCTACTCCTGTTGTTGTTATAAGGACATGTCTTCATAAGCTGTGGATGAACACACTGGCTGTTTCTAAGTTTGCATCGGATCTTAATGTAAGGGATGACGGAAGCGTTATAGAGGATGATGTATGGGTTGTTATAGATAGGGTCTTTAATGCCGATGTTTCTATAAAGAAAAAAATTATAAAAGATATGTTTATATATCTATTTTCGTTAGGAATAGTAGGTGG
>CAZATH010000123.1:0-4534 GCA_964487995.1 uncultured bacterium | reverse complement strand
GAAAAATATATGTATCTGCTGAAGACATTGCACATATGTTGGAGCGGAAGGGAATAAAAAAAGACAACATTTCTGTCTCAAAACTGGTTTATAGGTTATATGAACGGGGTTTGATTCATATTAAAGAAGATCGTGAAAGAGAGGAGTTTCTAATGATTAGACCTACATCTTTACTGCGAAGAATCATTGATACTGCTAAAGTGTTTGATGATATCTCGGATACGTGGCCCAATATTAGTAAACAAACTTTAGATGAAGTGATTAGGAGGGATAATGGTGAAACCGCTTAGCCTCAAAATTAGCAATGTACGTTCATATCAAGAGGCGTTTATTAATTACGGAGATTCCAAGCTCGTATATTATTATGGCCTTAATGGTTCTGGGAAAACTACCATTGCCAGGGCTTTACTGTTTTTAATAGGTATGGAACCAGAAGATGGTGATATTAGAGTGGGTAGTGATAGTTTGGAGGTTGAGGGAGTATTTGATATCTCTGATATATCTTCTACATTGATGCCAAGAGAGGATATTTTGAAGATAACTGTTTTTAAAGAGAGGGGAAAGACGGCGAAATATCGGATAGGTGAAGATAAAAGAAGGGTGTCTCATAGCCGTATATCACAGTATTTCTCGTCTATAGGTGCCGCTCCTTCACAGGTCTTTATACAGATGGGATCAATACCATTACCATTTCGTTCGGCAGTTGAAGAGCATATTAAAAGAAGAGGGTTGATAGAACATCGTAGAAGACGTTTTAGTGCACTTATGAATCTGATGGGAATTCGGGATTTTATTGGTGTGTTAGAAGAGAAGAAAGTGGACTATGATAGAGTTTTGGAGATATATAAAGAGACTAAACTCGATTTGATTGACGTTAAACGCAACTTTGAACTTGTAAAGGCAAAATATCAGAGATTTTTAGAGTTTTCTTCTACTAAAGAAGAAATAGAGAGATTGAGACGTTTAAGAAAGGTGGCGAAGGCGCATTTTATGCTATCAAAGTTGAAGGAAATTGCCTCTCAGTATGGACAGCTATGTAAACGTGCAAAGGATATGGAGCGAGAAATAGATGAAAAAATTGAGATACAAAAAGAATTAACACAAACAGAGCATCGTTTGTCGGAAGAGTATAAGAGGTTGTCAAAGCAATTGGAAGAATTTGAGATTCGTAGAAATAGAATTCTATCTGATATAGGAAAAATAGATGGAGAACTAAAGACATTAGGGCAGGTTGTAGAGCCTGTGTCCGAAAAATATATGTCATTTGCGTTACCCCAAATTGAAACAGAGATCAAGAAAATAGATAAACAACTTCAGGTATTACACAGGAAGAAATCATCGTTAAAAAACAATATAGAAGGTCTGAAGGGGCAACGGCAATCCCTAATGCGTCTTTTGAAAGAACGAAAAGAAGAGTTAAATACACTCATGAATAATCTCTTAGAACCTGTTGATGAAGACTATCTTTCCCGCTTATCGTCTGAAATTGTTGATTTAAAACATCAGCTCTTAGAAATGGAACATCAGTATAAAAAGTGGCAAAAGATAAAGCAAAGTCCTGTCATGGTAAAGGATACAAAAGTGGCTGATATTGTTAAAAAGGTTATTTCACTATTTATTAAGAAGGATCTTGTGCCTTTGGAGAGCGACGTGGGTTTGCCATATCCTTCGCTTTCCCACTTTGTTGATACACAGCATGAAGATATACAAAATTTGTTAAAGCGTGTATTTATTGTGAAAACCAAAGAAGAAGCAGATATAGTTAGGGCTAAAGGGGCATTGGCGATAGTAGATGGTGAGATGTGGGATTGGTGGGGTCTATGGGAAGAACCGGAGCAATATATAAGTGTTATCTTATTCCAAGATAAAGTGGAAAAACCTCCAATGGAAGAATTGAGAGAGAAACTTGAAAAGCTTGAAGAGGAGTATCGTGAGCTTCAATTAAAACATAAGAAATATCAAAGGCAGATGGATAGAATGCGTTTCATAGAGGCAGATATCCGCTCTTTAGAAGATAAACTTGCCAATTTGCCAGATATAAGTGATATGCTTTCTCAGATGTCGTCGTTGGATAAGGAAATAGAGTTTCTTAAGCAAGAAAAGATCTTATTGGAGGATACCCGTCGTTATCTGCAATATCAACTTCTTATACAGAAACGTTCTACACTTCAGGAGAAAATAAAAGTTATAGATAAGCAAATTCCAGATAAAAAGAAAATAGAGTCTGTGGTAGCAAGGCTTTCTTCTGTTTCTTCTGAGAGGTTGTATTTGGAAAAAGAGTTATCTAGACAGAAAAATGTGCTTTCCAAAATGCGTCGTGAAATGCTTTCTTTGAAAAATGAAATGCTGGATCTTACTTCTAAGTTATCTGTATTAGATAAGAATGTTTTAAAAGAGGCAGTTGGGTATACGGGAGAGCTTTCTGTAGCATCAATAGATAGACAAATAGCACTGCTGGAGGCAAAGCTTGCAGGGATGGGAAATGTTGAGGATGTTACCGAACGTTATAAAGAGCTTCAGCAGACTGTTAAGAATGTAGAAAACCGTTTCAAAGAAGTAGAAAAGTGGCAACAGGAGGCACTAAAAGATTTGGAACATATGAAAAGAGAATTGATTAATTCTATTAAGCAAATAGAATCGAAGATCACTGTTATATTTTCAGATTTTTTATCTACATTTGGCTTTGATGGCAAGGTTTCTATTCACATAGATACATCTGCTCCTAAAACTGTAGGAGATGTATCAGTTTCTATTCGCTCTAGAGATGGTGATGTGATGCGTTTATCAGGAGGAGAGGGAATCCTTGTTGCCTTCAGTCTCTATCTGGCAGCGTGGATGGTTAAGACAGGAAACGTGCATTTTATCATGATAGATGAGGCTCAGACCAATTTAGATAAAGTTAATTTTGGAAAATTACTTCGGCTACTTCTAGATAAAGTGCCAGGTCAAATTCATATATTTACAATGGTTGAACCTCCTAAAATAATAGCCGATAGGGATGATACGCTTATATACCATATTAAAAGGAACATATTTGATATGGCTTCGGAGGTAATGAAGATTGAATAAGCTGAGCTTTGGGGAACTTCTGGCTCATTATAGTGAGGCTTGGGAACATGTTCATCGTTGGGGAAGAATAATTCGGAGTGCCAACTTTATTGAGATAGTTAGGATGCTTCACATTGTACTTATGGGACATGTGTTGTCAGAGGTTGTGGATATACATTATATTGATAATGAGTTTCATAATCGCTATGGAGAGAATGGTAATGTATCGGATATTCTCATGGTAGCTCTTAAGGAGGGATTAATAGAAAAAAAGAAAGGTGTGTATGAGTTAACATTGAATGGTAGACTCTTTCTATTCCTGATTTCTGATATTTTAGTAGAGGTTGCCACCTTCTACGATACACCACCTACACAAAGGGAAATTGTCCATATTCTTAGATTGTTATCGATGCTTAGGGTTTATGAGGGAGAGGGTTTGATTGCCGAAAATATCGGCTTGCTCACCACAGCGTTGGGAAATATTAGGAGGAGTGCAAAATTTGTATCAGGAGATGATAGTGAAGAGCTTTATGATAAGTTGATAGAAGAATACAAATTTATCAAGAATTTGACACAGCAAACCTTTGATGATGAAGATTTTACCAGAGCTCTCCAGGCTTTGGCTAGTCTTATTGATACAGAACTTGTATTTGTGAAAGAGCATTTACAGGAAATTAAACGCTTAAGAAGAAAGAGTTTTCTTCTCTTACATATTTCATCTTCTGACCTTGATGATATTCGAGACTTGCTGCTTGAAAATGTAGAGAAGTATTTTGATTTTTCCCTTTTCCCTGTCTCAGATAACATCATACCGGTTTCATATATCCGCAAGTATCCAACGGTAAAAGAGGAAAAACACTTTTTCATGGAAGAAGTTTCTAATAATCAGGAATTAGATATGGAAGTTCTAATGCCATCTGCCGACGAGCTTTTCAATATTCTTTGGCTTTCTTTTGTAAATGAGGGACACTTGCCATCTATGGCCAATGATAAGTGGTGGTTGGATAAGTTAACTGTATATCGTGAATCATATGATAGACACAAAGAAGATAAAGGGTTTATAAGGGCAATAAAGGCTAGAAAGGTTATGGCTTTATCCATGTTTTTGGTTAATGCCTTTGCAGATGAAAAGTTGCGAAGGGATGTTGTTAAAAAGGGTAAAGAATACTTTGAAAATGCATATAATGAAGTGCTCTCATGTTGTATGTTATAATACCAAAGAGGTGGAGGGATGCCCGAATTGGCTAAGGGCCCGGCCTCGAAAGCCGAGGGTGGCCTTATGGCCATGCGGGTTCGAGTCCCGCTCCCTCCGCCATTTTATTTTTCATAGAGTTTAAGGATATTTTCTATCATTTCCTTTTGTTCTTTAAGTTCAGCTATCCACAATTTAAGTGCTTCTTCTCCAACAGGAGTTATAGTATAAATCCTTCGTGCTGGTCCTCCTATGTGGACGGGAGTTTCCCATGATGATGTGATTAAGCCTTCC
>CAZATH010000122.1:0-4537 GCA_964487995.1 uncultured bacterium | reverse complement strand
AAAGATGAGGTGTTTTTATATATCACTACACTTTATAACATTAACAAATCTACCGTTTATGAAGATTACTATAACGCTTTTATACCTGGTCTTTGGACACGATATAAAGGACTTTTTAATCTTTCATTGTCTAAAGAAAATGATTTCATAGAGATAGAGGATAGATATCAGGTGATGCCTACTATGGAAGATTTAAGAGCCCTGATGAAGGGAAATTATAATGTTGGTCCTATTGGTTCTATGATGCCGTCTGATTCTAACATTATCTGGTATCGCAGAATAGAAGACGTGGCGTATATTGATAAACAGGTTGCAGTTATTCCCACTTTATACAATACTTTGATGGTGGTTGATAGAGAAAAAGGTGTTGTAAGGACGATAAATGTATTTTGGCCATCTAAAAAGTTATCTTCTGTCCAAATGTGGATTGCATATCCTGTTGTTGATAGATTTTATCAGCCCTCAAAGGGAAATGTGGTTCCTTATGTTGGTGGCTTTAGTGTTCAATGGTCCTTTGTGTGGTGGGCTTCTACCTCTACGTTTAGAATGGTCAATCCCCCAAGAGGTTGACGATGAAAAAGCCTATAGTTTTCCATTTTCTGTAGGTTATGAAAGTTATGAAGGCTTTGGAAGTTTTTACGGAGAGCTTATTGTGTACGATAGAAGTAAAGACATAGGAATTTATCTGGCATTACCTGTGATGAATAGAATGTCCCGCGATGACAAGTATGCCATTGTATTTTTCCGTCCCTCTGATCTTGAAAATCATAGCGTTAAACATCCCTTTGTAGGAAAACCGGTATCTAATAAAAAGTGGCATCATCTGAGTAAGGTAGAAGAAAAATTTGAAGGTATTAATCCGTGGAAGGATCCATACTTCAAGGTTAAACAAGATAATGTGTCTATGCTTCAGAAACTTTATTAAATGATAGATTTTATTGTTCTAAATCTAAGATCTTGTGGTCAAAAATTGTGTGTAAAGATGGCAAAGAGGTATGTGATTACGTGATATGAAATAAAGAAGCGTATGAATTTTTAAAGAAAACAGCTTCGGTGGTTGTAGATGTTATAAATCCATAAAAAAAAGGGGGCTTTGGCCCCCTTATCTTTAATTTGTTTTTGATGCCTTCTTGAGTCTATTGACAACGGTGGTTTTATCCATTGCTTCTAACATGTGGAATAGAGATGGTCCTACGGTTTTACCAGAAACGGCAATTCTGACTATTGGGAAGAACTTTCTTGGCTTAAGTCCTTTTTCTTCGGCCACCTTTCGCATAGCCTGTTCTATGTTTTCGGCATTCCATTCTGGAATTTTCTCAAATTCTGATGCCAAATCTAAAAGTGCCGGTATCATATCTTTGCCTTTTTCCCACTGTTTCTGTGCCTTTTCGTCCCATGTGTAGTTTTCTGTGAAGAAGAAATCACCTTTTTTTACAAAGTCCAGAAGGGTATATGCCCTTTCCCTAAGAAGCCCGAGAACCACTTTCCAATTGTCTGGAAAAGTGTATCCCTTTTCTTCCATAAATGGTGTTAACTCTTCCTTCAGCTTTTCAAGTGAAAGTCTCTTGATATGTTCCCTGTTGATATGTCTAAGCTTGTCGTGGTCAAATACTGCCGGGTGGCTTGTAATGTTGTCTATTTCAAAGAGCTGTATCAGTTCTTCAGGTTCATATACCTCTCGATTTTCCTCATAGGATGCACCCAGTAGTGCCAAGAAGTTAAACATTGCCTTAGCAAGATATCCCTGCTTTTTGTATTCTTCTACTGAAACGGCACCATGTCTTTTAGATAGCTTGGTCTTGTCTTCACCAAGTATCATTGGGATATGGGCAAATTTGGGAACATCCCAGCCAAGAATCTCATAAAGAATAATCTGTTTAGGGGTGTTGGATATGTGATCCTCACCCCTCATTACTAAGGTAACTCCCATGTCGTGGTCGTCTACTACAACGGCGAAATTGTATGTTGGTGTGCCATCGGATCTCACGATGATAAAGTCGTCAAGTTCTGATATCTTTATAGATATATCGCCCTTGACAAGGTCATGCCACTTTATTTCACGGTTTGGATCTTCATCTGGTAGTTTAATGCGTATAGCCGGTTTCCTACCTTCTGCTCTTAGCCTTTCCTTTTCCTCTTTGCTGAGATATAGGCATCTTCTGTCGTATTTGTAAGGTTTTCCTTGCCTTTGTGCTTCTTTTCTCCTCTCTTCAAGCTCTTCTGGGGTGCAGAAACATTCATAGGCAAGCCCATTTTCCAGCAGATAATTTACAACTTCTTTATATCTTTCCATACGCTTAGATTGATAGTATGGTCCTTCATCCCATTTGAGCCCCAACCACTCCATAGATCTGAGTATCTGCTCAGAATACTCTGGTTTTGACCTTTCAGGATCGGTATCCTCTATACGTAAGATAAATGTTCCACCTACTTTTTTTGCATATAGATAGTTAAACAATGCTGTTCTAGCTCCACCTACATGCAGATATCCTGTAGGAGATGGTGCAAATCTTAGCCTCTCCATGTCAATCCCTCCTTATTTTAGATATTCATCACTATTATAATGGTAATAGAGGTGATGGCGGTGAAAGATGACAAACTCTATAGAACATATATGCTGCTGTTGTGGGAGATACTGGAAGAAAAGCTTGGGAAAAAGCAAGCCGACCTTCTAATGGGTAAGATATACAATGTTTTTACGGCTGGTGGTAAGAAAGATATAAAAAATATTGCATATAGGGTGCTTGAGGAAGAACTCGGTGAAGATGGAAAGGCTACTTTAGAAGAGGTAGACAGGGAGTTTGAGCAAATACAGAAAAAAATTACTTCTATTCAAAAGACAGGACTTGCCATCACCGTTTCTTTGATATTTCTTGTAGGTTTTTCAGTGGTGGTTAAAGCCTTAAATTTTCTTACAATTCCCTTGATTGTGGTTCTTCTCTTTTTGCCGGTTCTACTAATGATATATACTCAATATAGACTTTCAACGCTCTTTGTTAGGAGGAAGAATGGTCGATGAAATACGTTGTATGTCCCCGAAATTGCTTTGATGGTTGTATGTTTCTTTATAAAGATGGAGTACTTATTCCCCGTAAAGATCATCCTGGTGTTGATGGTATTACGTGTCCTAAATCTCAGTATATCTTACACGTTGCCAAACATCCCCGACGCATTGTGAAACCACTTCTTAGAAAAGCCGGCGGTTGGGAAGAAATTACACTAGATAAAGCCTTAAATATTATTGCCAATGAGATTCAGAGAAAAGGTAAAGTATTTAGAATAGATTACTCCGGAAATATGATGCTTCTTTCCCGTAGATTTCACCACAGGCTATTTCATGTGCTCGGTGCTCCCGATATTCGTTGGGATATATGTGCAGAAGCTGGTTCTGAGGGCTTAAAGCAATCTTGGGGGGTGGGATATGGTAGTTCGCTACCCGACATGAAGGGGGCAGATGTTGTTATTATTTGGGGAAGCAATGTTAAATATACGTCTATTCATGCCTATACATACGCAATGCAAACCAAACGTGATGGAGGCAAAGTATTTGTGGTAGATGTTGTTAATAGTGAAACGGCGAGGGACTTTGAACTGATCAAGGTTAAGCCCGGAGGAGATGTGGCATTTGCCATACAGATAATAAAGGCTTTAGAGGATATGGGATTTAAGGTTCATGAGACATATCCATATAGTATAGATGAACTGGAAGATGTATCAGGTGCTAGTAGAGAGACTGTTTATTATTTGGCTCAGGTGATTAAGAATTCTAAGAAGCCATTTATTTTTATGGGATATGGATTTCAACGCAGATTAAATGGGGGGATGGCAGTTAGACTTATATCATTGATACCCTACATTACCCATAGAAAACCACTATTTTATTACGATAGACCGGCATATGGCATAGACCTTGATTATGTTAGTGGCAAACATCTTGCCACCGGTGAAGTATTTAGTCTTACTCAGATGGCAAATCATATTGAAAATGTAGAAAGTGCCGTGTTTGTTGTAATGAATAGCAATCCTGTTAATACCCTTCCCAGGGGTAATGTGATTGCCGAGGTGTTAAAGAGACCTTCTAATTTTACCGTTGTTCATGAACTGTTTATGACAGATACGGCAAAGGTGGCAGACCTGATATTGCCAGCTTCGGCATCTGTTGAGTATGAAGATGTGATGATTACATATGGGCATGACTTTGTGGGGTGGAATGATAAGATACTTGAAAGCCCACCGGATACCATAAACAACATGGATTTTGCCCGGGATTTGGCACGTAGATTGGCTCTTGATGTTTCGGAACTGTATGAAGATGATATGTCTGTTATTGAGTATGTCTTAAAAAAAGCAAATGTGGATATTGAGATGCTTAGAGAAAGGGGATTTGCTCCTCTTCCCAGAATACCTATTTGGGAGACACCAGTTTTTCCATCTGTAGATGAAATTGCCCATTATATTTCTCCTCTTCCATCAAATGGGATGTTTAATCTTCTTACACCTTCTTATCGCTTTAGAATTCATTCCCAGTATTGGCCCC
>CAZATH010000121.1:0-4549 GCA_964487995.1 uncultured bacterium | reverse complement strand
TATCATCAGTAATGCCATAGAAAGCAGAAAGCTATACCTCCAAAGCTTCTATATATACACGATAGGGGCAATTATAGCCATTACAGGTATCATCACCCACTCATATTTTTTAGGCACCCTGTCTGTTTCCACGCTAGCCATAGGACTTTTAATGAACTTTGTAGCACTGGTAAAACACCTATCTACACTAAACAGCATCAAAAATACAGGTAAAGCCGATCCTTATACACCTGCTAGAAATGGTATCTTGGCTCAGATTATACTTCTGCTCATCACATTGCTATCACTTTTAACTTCTCATAACGCTTATCATCCCAAAGATATTTACATAAATCTCTGGGGTATAGGCATTTTGCTAAACATTGGGATATGGTGGGTATTCTTTAGAAAAATGTTTCAGGAAATAGGAAAGTTTCTCAGAAGACCAACCACACATCTGTTTACACTGGGATTTACAGCGACTATTACAAATAGCATAGGCGGATTTTTTAGACCACACCAATTAGGCGTTATATCTTATACTCTCTACGGTATAGGATGGATACTGTTATACATACAGATGTTCTGGTTTCTCGTGCTGTAGCAAAATGCATATAAACAAGAACTTACAAATAAGGAGGCATGATTATGCGGGTATACGTAGAGTTTGGGAAAGACACAGAGTGGATATTTCCCGCTACATTTAGGAGAATCTTTGAAGCCTATCTTCACAAGATCACCACCATTCACGGGGATAGCAATCCATACTCGTTTGACGGCAAACACTATGTGCCCTGGGTATTCTCAGATCCCCAGTGGAAGGGAAAGAGAAAAAAGGAAAAAGACAGACTAATTGTTGAGGGACCAGTGGGAGTATACATCGATTCCCCCATAGAGATAATAGCCGAAGACATCTTTAAGCACTTTATGAGGGGGGGAAGCATGGAGATACTCGGTGAGAAACTTGATATTTATTCTGTTCAGGCAATTCCCAAATACCCCAACTTTGCTTTAGGCACCCTCAACGTGATGGCAATATCACCCATTGTCACCTATAAGACCTTTGACAACCAGACATGTTTTATATACCCCTTTGATACCAAACAGTGGAAACCCATGGTAGAAAATAGTATAAAGAGAAAGCTTGTGGCATTTGGTTACATGCCCCCCGAAGAAGCCGAGAAAGTAGATATAAAGATTACACCAACATCACTGGATATACGCAAAAACTACAGAGTTGCATCGTATACCAAAGAAGGCCATACCATGGTATTTAAAGGCTTTACAGGGCTGTATAAACTTGAAGGACATCCCAAGGCACTGGAAATAGCGTATCGTAGTGGCATTGGCTCAAGAAACGGCATAGGTTTTGGCATGCTAAAAGAATATCAGCCAAGACATAAGAAAAATATGTAATGGAAAGTATATTCATTACCAAATCGGGCACACTTAAACGGGAACAAAATACCATTGTATTTAGAAGTAAAGACCTGCCAACGCCCAGGTATTTTCCTGTAAAAGAAGTTGAAGATATATACATAATGGGCAGTGTATCCTTCAACACCGCCCTAATATCATTTCTACTTGAAGAGGGAATACCCATTCACACCTTTCATAGGGAAAAATACCTGGGCTCCTTTTTACCTGTCAAATCTAAAACATCATCTCAGGTATATATAAAGCAATTTGAACACTTCTACAACTACGGAAAAAGGCTATATATAGCAAAGGAGATAACACTATCTTCTGCTAAAAACCTCCTAGCACTGCTAAAAAGATACAAAGATGCTATACCACAGGATACCATAGCTAACATACAAAGGCACATATCCAGTATAGAAGAAGAAAAATCTATAGAATATATGCGTTCTCACGAAGGCATTATACACAGAATATATATGTCGGCACTGTCGGAAATATTTCGTGGTTATGGAATAATCTTTGATGGACGGGTAAAATACCCACCAGGTGATATCATCAACAGCATGCTATCTTACGGATATGCCATACTTTACGGAAAAGTGCTTACATACATTTGGCAGAGCAACCTTGATCCCCGTATATCATTTGTCCATGAACCCACATTTAAAAGCTATGCACTCCAACTGGATATTGCCGATATCTTCAAAGCCCCCATCGTAGATAGCACAGTGCTCACCCTTGCCAGCAGAAGGCAGATAAGAGAAGAGATGGCATATATACAAGAAGGAGGCACATATCTAAACAAAGAGGGAAAAATGCTTCTCATATCGTCTCTAACAGAAAAATTTAGCACCATCTACCAATCTCAAAAATGGAAGCATATTATTAAAGCAGAGGTAAAAAAACTGGAAAAACATGTATTGGGAGAAAAAGCATACAAGGGCTTTGTGTATAGGTAGTTTAAAGTAGGAATGTATCAATATGGCAGTGCTTTTTATATCTACCCCTCTACTACAATCCTAAGTTGTTATTGTATATTCAAGACAATCGCATAGAAGATTTGGCAATAATCTGTCAATTTATGCGATATATATCTCACGTATACCTATAAATACCACCATCTCTTAGCCCAACATAAACACTTTCCCACTACCCTCCACTAACTATAACAGTTTATCGAATATTTACTTCTATGTTTACTTTCCAGATTTCACCATTCCAATAAGTTTCCCCACAATATCTCTACGCCAACAAAACCTCACAGCCAATATTTCCAGCGTGCCAACTGTCCCCATTTCACAACATATAAAGGTACATATCAATGTTCTTATCCTAAACAACAACTCACGGTCAATGTTTCCAATATCTCTCTTTTACAAAATCTCTACTTCAACAATACCCTGAGCTCAAGCGCACATAAAAAAAAGCCTCATATAAAATGGTTATATCTCCAAATATACCCGTCGATGATATATATTGGATTTTTAATAGAATAGTAATCATATATAGCCTATATCCATCACACTTCCCCATACCTCACAGTTGGAATGTTTCACCAAGCTATCCTCCCATATGCCCCTTAGACTTTATTCAGGATATATCACAGTTGTGGTATTCATCTATACTATATACATTCCCACATCCTTGCTTAAAACTCCAGTTAATAACGTACCGCTATGGTATTCGTTTCTCGAGTTGAAACTGCAGCTATCAGATACATAACAAAGAACCATAGCCAAGACAACATCGAAACAAACCCAACCACTATATGTTATTTTATCCCCAACAGCCTACCGTCGTAGCTCATATAACCATCTCACAACATTTTCTATGGGAAGCATAAAGTAAATTATCATAGTAATTACAACATATACCAACAACCTACACTTACTCTTAATAAGCATCGTTAACAGCATAATGCCCCATAGCCATAGCCATACTACATTGGTAAATCAAACTTAGCGAATAAAAACGTTATATGAAGCATAAATAAACAATCATCCTTTACATATCTTACTGTGCCACTACCAATAAAACATTATGCTTTTATCCATCTACCAACCAGAGTCACATTTATACTTTTAACCAAGTCAATATAAACTACATCACCGACAACATATACCCTATCAGTGGCAAAAGCAGTAGGAAAATAGCCGTATTGACGGCAACAATACGAGAAGCCTCGTCTTCAGAAAGCCCTGCAGCAGCGGCATATATCGGAGCCCCCATTAGTGTAGGTGTCATAGCCTGAAGGGTAGCCGTCTTCAAAGCCAGTGGCGATACCCACATCTTTAAAAGCACATAAAAAGCCAGCGGCAAGAAGAATATCTTATAACCGGCAATCCAGAGGTCATATATCTTAAAAGATATCCTTTCAAGGGAAGCACCAATCACAAGCATTACCAAAGGACCCGATGCACTGCCAAGCATTGATAAGGTATCTATAAGAAGCGTCCATATAGAATTAGGAACGGCAAACTGCACTGCTTTCAGTATTAAACCCACTATCAATGCCACCATAGGCGGTGAAAGAAGTTTACGAACGTCAAACCTGCCACCAAGGGAGGGATACACCAGAAATAGAAGCACAATCATTTGGGCAACCGAAAAGGCAATGGCATATGGCATAGCACTATCGCCAAGCATGCGCCTAACAACGGGATATCCCAGAAAACCAGTATTACCCATTGTGGCAGCCATGGCAAGCAGCCCCCCAAGATGCCCATAGAACTTCCTGAACACTAAATACGATAAAAACCATAACACAGCAGAAAATACCATCGTAAGAACAAATACCACAATACTATCCCTTCCAATATCTGCCTTCATAATACTACTTGCTACCAAGGCAGGTAAGAGTATATAAAATAGTACCTTGGTAAGATTTGCCCTTCCCTCCGGCGTAATAATCCCCACTTTGCCAGCTATCCAACCTACCCCACTAATCAGTATAAAAATAAAACCTGTCAACAATGGGCTCATCAAGCATACCTCCTACTGCGTATAGTTGTTAGACACAATAAATGGTATAACACAAACCCAATATATGCCAAATTACCAAAATCAGAAGGAGAAAATTATTAACTTTCCACTATTTCGTAAGAACGAATTTATTCATATCTAATTTATAGAGAAGATGAAGTAGAAT
>CAZATH010000120.1:0-4563 GCA_964487995.1 uncultured bacterium | reverse complement strand
TGAAGTGTTTACAATTTCAAGTAGCAAAGAGGCCAGAAAGTTTGCCGATGCCTTGAAGGAATATGTGATAGGTAAAGTAGAGGCTTTGGCAGACCTTATGGATATGTATGGTGTTTTGAAAGGCTTTACCGATAAAAAAATCCGGTCAGGTCAGAGGTGGGCACGCTCCCTTGTGTATTTTGACACCTTTGATAATGTTGTCCCTGTATCGTATTTCCTTGGTGGTAGTGGAAGACAGGGGAAAAAGGATGTATACCGTTTGGTTAAAGAGACAGTAGAGAAACATAAGGAGATTTTCTTTGAAAATGAAGAATGGATAGAGACCACCACTCAGGAGTATTTAGAAGATGATTATATCCGCGATGTATTTTCTGTTGTGGCAGATAAGCTTGGAATATCAGATGTTTGGCAGGTGCTTTCAAGTATTGAGTTGGTGAATATCTTGATAGAAGTAGGCATTATTAGGGGGGAGTAGTGTGTTTGTATTGTATGTTCCTGATAAAGAGGTATCCGAGCGTGTGAAAAAAACCATTGTAAAAGAGCTTACCAAAAAGGGTGCCCATACAAAGGTTATTGGTAAGAAAAGTGAGTTTTCTAAAATAAAAAACGCATTGGGAGCGGTGGCTATTATTCCCATGGATAGTATAAATAAGGGAAATGTTAAGGCTAATTTGCTTCATTTTTCTAAGAAAGTTCCACTGAAAACAATTGTTCTGTATCAGGAGACCCTTCCAACACTTGAGGAAATTCTCAATCAATATGGTGTTGTTGGTGTGTTTTCATATAAGAAGATTCAAAATGGTGATATTGAAGAGATAGGTAAGCTTTCCGTTGTTGTTAAAAGAGTGTTAAGGCGTATGGTGTATAGCATATATGGACCACTACCTGCTGATAAAGAGCTCAGAAAGTTTGTGGTGAAGCCTATTGATTGGAAGGTAAAGGTTGTAGGTGGCGATAATCTGTTTTTGCTTTCTACATCGGAAAATACATTTGATATATACACAACCATTCAAGCGTTTGTGAATGACGCTATAAATGTGATAAGTGGAAAAAAGAAAAAAGTTGTATCACTCTTGATTACTGGAGAAAGTGGTTCAGGTAAAACGGCTATTGCCTATAAGATAGCAAAGATGATTGTCAAGGGGGCCGGCAGAGATGAAAGTAATCCACTGGTTAAGGTTAATATATCCTCTATGCCAAGTGAGCTTGTCGCATCAGAACTATTTGGCTATGAAAAAGGTGCATTTACCGGTGCCGATAGAGATAAAGAGGGTATACTCAAGGTTGCCCAGCGTAGACAGGTGGTGTTTTTAGACGAAGTTGGTGATATACCCCCATCTGTCCAGGTAAAACTACTTACATATATGGATGATGGGACCATACAGAAAATAGGTGCAACTGCTTCGGAAAATGTTTACAACGTTATTATTGGTGCAACCAATAAAGATATTGAGAGAGAGATAGCCAATGGTAACTTGAGAAGAGATTTTATATACCGCTGGCAATATCGTATATCACTTCCCTCTCTTTCTGAACGTGGTAGAGATATACGCACGGTGATATCGTTTCTTCTTCAGCAGCTTGATATCAATCCAACACTAGATACCGATAAAAAGATTGAACATATTAGTGTGGAAGTAATAGAGTATTTAGAATCTCTTAAGTATGATGGGAACTTCAGACAGCTAATGTCTCTCCTTCGCATGGCTGTAGCTCGAGCTTCAATGGAAGGTAGTAGTGTGATTATGCTTCGCCATATTATTGGGAGGTGATATAGTGTACACCATTGCCATTACATGTGGCACCAGTAGTTTGAAAGGTGCTATAGCCAGTAGAGATGAGAAGGACAGTGTGCCTTCAGGAGAATTTGTGGAAGCGTTTATGAAGCGTAAGATGGAAGTTGATGACGTTGGTGCAGAGCTTACAGCACTTTACAAGCTTTGGAACGATGAAGGGGTGCCAGAAGATGAATCGGAAATATATTTTCTTGTTTCTGATACAGCCCGTGGTGAATTTGTGGGAAAACTTCTGACAGAATATATCAACAAAAACACCGATGCCAAGGCAGAGTATATTGTAGTGAAAAATCTAACACCTACAAGTGATGAACGCTTTTACAGAAATGGCCTTCCTACCTTGGTCAAAGAAGTTGCCAGAGTTTTAATGGATAAGGGCATTAAGAGAAATAGATATGCTATACTTCTTCCTATCGGTGGTTTCAAGCAATCTTCTACGTTTGCAGTGCTTACTGCTCAAGTATTGGGAATTCCATCGTATTTTCTTTTGTCTGCCCATGCTTCACTTGGTAAAATTCCGCCACTACCTGTCTCTCTTGACAAAGAATGGGCTCAAAGAGAAGATATACATCACATCTTAATGGTTCTTGAAGAAGGTGTAGAAAAAAAACAGTATAATGACTGGATTAAAGCATTATCTGAGGAAGATAAAATAAAACTTAAACCATTTGTAGAGATAGAACATATAGATCGCGAATCTTATGTTTCTTTGTCGGCTATGGGTATGGTATTGTTGTATACTATTAAGAGACAAACTGAGGTTGTCCTCAGACCCCGGCCCGGTGAGTTTCATTTTCAGAGTAGTACGTCAGAAGAAAATTCTAAGAAATTTATTAATAAATATCGTATTCCAGAACGGTTGGAGAAAATTCCCTTTATCACATTTGTAAGAGTTGCCAAATATTCTGAGCATCAGAAACAGATAAAGCCTAAGGTTACAGCCAAATCCAACGGCCATTTTTCTGTCGAGCTTGCCCTAGGTGCAGATGGAATACTTACCCTTGATGTAGAGACCACAGCCGAAACTCCAGAGGAGATTGAAAAAGCAGAAAAACTTCTTAAAGAATATCTTGCAGAGCTATTTTAAGGAGGTGAAGAGAGTGGAAAGGAGATGGTATGTGTTAGAGGCAACTACCCCCTTGTTGCTTCACGGGGTAAATAGTAGAGAACCTGAGATACGAGCCCAATCGTTTAAGGGTATGATGAGGTGGACGATGAGAACTTTATTGGGTGCTTTATACGATGTTGATACAGTGAAGAAATTAGATTTTGTAGTTAATGGAGATACTTCGCATGCTAGTATGTGGAGCTTATCTGTTAGTGGGATAGGAAAGATTCAGACGGGTAAATATGGATATTATAAAGGTTATAAAGAGGGTACCCGTTTGTATGTAGAACTTTTATCAGATGATAAAGATATTATGAAATTGGTAGAGATAATGTTTGGAGCATTTGTTAGGAATTTTGGTGTTGGTCAGAGATGGAGACATGGTTATGGAAAATTAAAGAGATATGATGGACATCCACTACTAAAAGATGATTTGCCTTTTATAGATGAAAATGTAAAAAAAGTGGCATCTAAATTATCTATATCACTGAGACCAAACACCCATAGGCTGTGGCAATATCCTTATGTGTATGTAGACGATAAAAAAAGATATGCTTTTACTGTTAATGTTGGAAAGGGTGGGGTAGAGGGAGCAGAAGATGTCAAGAATACTTTGAAGTTTTTGTTTGGTCGTATAGGCAAAAAAGTATGTTTTAATAAAGATGAACTGTTTGGCGCTGTTGGCAGAAAGAAACGTATTCCATCACGTGTTATATACAGACCTCTTAGCGGTAATAAGGTGAGGGTTATTTTTCTGATGATACCGCGAAGAGAGTGCTGTAATAGTGTGTATTCTGCTCTTATAAGGGCACTTTATAAGGAATATCATTAAGGAGGTGATTCCTTTGGACAAGAAAAGAGTGCTTGCGGCTATTTTCCATGATCCACCTGAAAAGCCATTTCACATAATGGCATCGGGAAAGAGTGAGGGACATGAGGAGCATACCTACATTCATTATTTCTCTAAACTTTCACTGCCTCCTGATATATCTAAAGAATCGGATTATGCCGCTTCATTTATTGATAGGTTGCCATTTAAATTTGCAAGGGATATAGATACCAATAAGCCAATGTATTTTGTGCATCCCCTGAGTGGAAACCGAATTTTGTTGTATCACGAAAGTCAAATTAATACTGTATACAAGGATTACGTTAGAGAGGGAGTATTCAGTCAGAGAATATTAAAAGATATTAAGCCAGAAGATAGTGATGATATAAAGCTTCTAAAGGTGTTTTGGCGTTTAATTACCCCCTTTGTAGACAAGATGAAGAATGTAGATACCAGAATTGAAAATACCCTACTTCCTGCCGATTCCCGTATGCCATACCATACCATTGTCGACCATCTTTTGCTTGCCGGTGCCATTGAAGCAGTCGACGGGCTCGAAAATGCATCGTTGTTGGTATTCAACATTAGAGGCGTCCAAGATTTTATTAGGGGTGCTATCAAGACAAAGGATCTGTGGGCAGGTAGTATGATTGTTTCTATGCTAATGCTCCGTGCTATCCATGTAATAATAGAGCTTTATGGACCCCAAAATGTTATCTATCCTTCCCTTCAGATGAATGGTTTATTTGCTACGTATCTGAAGGATAGAAAAATTGACATAGATGATACCATTCTTGGTGAGTCTACTGATAAGTGGTTTGATACTGATC
>CAZATH010000119.1:0-4582 GCA_964487995.1 uncultured bacterium | reverse complement strand
AGCTTTATGATATAACTTTTTCTTTTCTTCAACTACATCAGCTGGGGCACCTTCATCTTCAAGTTTTCTAATCTCTTCAGCAAGCTCTTCAGGATCAGGAAGGAATTCATGAAGTGGTGGATCAAGAAGACGAATGGTAACTGGAAGCCCATCCATAGCCTCTAATATACCCTTGAAATCTGCCTTCTGAAGCTTACCAAGATCTTTAAGAGCTTCCCTTCTTTCTTCAGGGGTATCAGCCATTATCATACGCTGGACAATTTTAACCCTCTCTGGGCCAAGGAACATGTGCTCTGTTCTAGCAAGGCCAATACCTTCAGCACCAAAATTCCTTGCCTTTGCGGCATCTTCTGGTGTATCGGCATTAGCATATACCCCAAGCACACGAATTTCATCTGCCCAATCAAGAAGTTCTTTAAACTCTCCACTCATCTGAGGATCAATCAGTGGAACCTCTCCCTCAAAGACCTCACCAGTAGAACCATCAATAGTAATTACATCACCTTTCTTATATACTTTGCCATTAGGAGCTTTAAACTCCTCTTTTTCCATATCTATATCAATTTCTTCACAACCTACAACAGCAGGCTTACCCATACCACGGGCAACAACAGCAGCGTGGGATGTCATACCTCCACGGCTAGTAAGAATACCTTGGGAAGCGACCATACCATGGAGATCATCAGGAGTTGTTTCAGGTCTAACAAGGATAACTTTCTTGCCCTCTTCAGATAGCTTAACAGCCTCCTGAGTATCAAATACGACCATACCTGTTGCAGCACCTGGAGATGCAGGGAGTCCCTTAGCAATCAAAGTTTTTTCAGCGGTTGGGTCAATTCTCTTGTGAAGAAGTGTTTCTATCTGCTCAGGTGTAACTCTCATGATAGCCTCTTCCTTAGTAATGAGTCCTTCCTTTACCATGTCAACAGCAATTTTCACCGCGGCAGCAGCTGTTCTCTTACCAGTACGAGTCTGAAGCATATAGAGTTTACCCTTTTCTATAGTAAACTCCATATCTTGCATATCACGATAATGCTTTTCGAGTATCTCTGCCACACGAACAAGCTCCTCATATGCCTGTGGAATATCATTTTTAAGTTCTTTTACAGGCTTAGGAGTACGAATGCCGGCAACAACATCTTCACCCTGAGCATTGACAAGATATTCACCATACAGCTCTTTTTCACCAGTAGATGGATTTCTCGTAAATGCCACACCTGTTGCAGAATCATCTCCCATATTACCAAATACCATCTTAACAATATTTACAGCAGTTCCCATGTCATCAGGAATGTTATTAATCTTACGATATAAAATAGCCCTTTCATTATTCCAAGAGCGGAAAACAGCATCTACAGCCATCATAAGCTGTTTCCATACATCCTGAGGAAACTCTTCACCCAACTCTTTCTTGTATATCCCCTTGGATATCTCGGCAAGTTCTTTCATACCTTCAGCTGGCACATCGGCATCGGTCTTGGCTCCATATTTTTCCTTTATCTTCTCAAGAGCTTCTTCAAACAACTGTCTGTTTACACCACGCACAACATCGGAAAACATCATAATAAAACGACGATAAGAATCATATGCAAACCTCTCATTGTTGGTAAGTTTTGCAAGTCCTTTGACTGTTTCATCGTTAAGTCCCAAATTGAGAATGGTATCCATCATACCTGGCATTGAGATTGGGGCACCAGAGCGAACAGATACCAATAGTGGATTTTCTGGATCGCCAAATTTGTTTCCAGCCTCTTCCTCCAGTTTATGCATTGCCTCAATAATTTCTTCCTCAAGTCCATCTGGAAGTCTGCCACCTACAGCATAATATTCACGACAAACCTCAGTGGTAATGGTAAAACCAGGTGGTACGGGAAGACCTATTCTTCTCATCTCAGCGAGATTAGCTCCCTTTCCACCAAGCAAATCTTTCATCTTTGCACTACCTTCTTCAAAGAAATAAATTCTTTTTTTATCCATATGCTTCACCTCCCATTTATACTTTGGTCCAGTTTTTATTTTATGATATTTGACAAAATTTAGTAGCACTATCTAAGAATAGCTCACAAATTATGCAATTTATTACTCATACATTTGCCAACCTGATAGTGATAAAATATAAAAAAGGAGAGGATGGGTATGCAAAAGAAAGAAAGAGGATTTACCCTTGTAGAACTGTTGGTTTCTATAGTTATACTTGGAGTGCTAACAACTTTAATGTTACCAGTTATTAATATGTCCTTATCGAGTAGTACCAATACATCGCTTCTAAGATATCAAACAGATACTCTTGAGTGGTATAGAGAAATTGCCAAGTCTAAGGCTATATATTTAACTACACTCTCCAACGAAGAGAAAAACACTGCCGTCGGTAAGGTAAACATCTCTTATGAATCAAAAAACGTAGGAAACAGAACATATGTGCTAGTGAAACCCTCCCTTGGGACATGGCTGCCGGCATTTTATATAACACCATTAAAACCAGAGGGCATTACCACTCAAGGTATATATGTAAAAATCTTGTCTCCCACTGACGGTGAGAGTGTAGAAAACGGTAGCGAAGTTACCGTCGTTGTAGAAGCTTATTATATTGAAAACGGCAACAAAGAAACCGTTGATAACTTGAATATAACCATTAACGGAAACCCATGTTCTGTATCAGGTTCCTCAAATTACACATATCAGTGCACTTTTACAGCAAATGGAAGCGATGGAGACACCATATCTATTGTAACTGAAGCAAGAAAAGGAAGTTTATCAGCAATTGATAGTATCAATATCACTATAAGAGAAAGAAGCATATTAGTTGTTAACATCGTTGAACCCACCAACGGAGCATATATAACTCCGGGAACTTTAATTGTAAAAGTTGATTCTTATCTTCAAACAGGTAATGTCAAAACACCCGTTGAGCCTAACGTATCGTTAGAAAATTCTCAATGTACCCTTATAGATGGCCCTGGAGGAAATGAAGGAGTTACATATACTTTTAGTTGTAACATACCAGCAGAGTATGGTTCTCAAAAAACAATTACAGCAGAAGCATCATATGGCAACTTACAAAAGAGTGATAGTGTAACTGTGCACATCACGGGATATTTCAACATAGTAGATATCACACAGACTTCCAACCCAAATCAAACAGATGAAATATTACCCATATGTATTACTGCTACATATAACTACGTAGTAGTCAAAGTTGATAATGGCATTGCACCTTTATGGAATTATATCCATGCAGATTTTAACATAGCCAATACTACTTATACTTCACAAGCCAGTAACGCATATGAGACCAACGACGGTAGATACCATTATATATACATATCTATTCCTTCTGCTCTCAAAAACAATTTGATACCTGGACAAATAATCAATATTAAGGCGTATATAAATTATAATGGTATCCATTTCCAAGATAAAATATATATATCTGTATGCTGCCAAGGCTTTTTCAGATTCTCAAAAAGCATCGCAAATGAAAGTAAATATCTAATAATGGTTACTACAGGAACAGTATTATATATATAAATTGCAACGGGAGTTAAATATTTTTGGAGAACAAAAGACATATGCAACTTAGATTTTAACTATACAACCCCACTTAAACTACGCAATATCATATTGCCAGATCTTAAGATTGTGGAAGTAAAAGTGGAAAAAATACCGTCTACGAAAGACGTTGTATACATTGGTAAATTCATATGTACTAATTATAACACCCGTAAGAATAGATGCCAAAGAAATAGCTGGGAATATGTAGGGAAAACAGCAACTGTCAGCACGTCTTTATCTGATGTTTATTCATCTTACGAAACAGGAGATTGGTCCAGTGACTTTATACAAAACGTAAATTCAAACAATCACGGTTACAACTACGTAGACTTTGCATACAATACTAGCTTAGACAGCAACTATTTTTATATTTACCAATACTTAGGAGAAGATAATACCAAAGCCCCCTATTGCCAGTGGCAACAAACAGGATCCGTAGCTTACAGAGCAGTAGAATATCAGACACTACAAAGATATACTATTTGGTATGAAGACTTATATCAAATTAGCAACATTCTCAGTTTCACCCCCTCAACAACATGTGCTGTTTCCTTAGATTCTCTTAGTATACAAGTTCAAAAAAACAATTGGGCACAGTTTTATACAAGTCAATGTGACAATTTTGATCAGGTATTGTTTACCGTGTATATTTCCAATACACCTGATTACTTCCATCCTCAATATATAATTGATATCTTTAAAAGTGAAAGATATGACGATACCTGGGGATATACCATATTCGACAACAACTGTAAAGAGCAAAAAACAGTATACATCAATTCGAAAAATGTTAATATAGACTCACAAGGAATGTTACGCAGCATATTACTCAACAATATTCCGTTAAACTATTTATCAAATTTAGATCTAAGTAATACCATATATTCCTGGATTAAGTATAAAGCCACAGAGGACAGCGTAAACAATCTAACAGTAACACTCACTCTAACGGCTACCTATGAGGTAATTCCTTAGTGTCACAGGAAACACATTTTCAGCGTATATGTTATTGGAAACCCTACACTCTTGG
>CAZATH010000118.1:0-4591 GCA_964487995.1 uncultured bacterium | reverse complement strand
TATTAAAGCCAAAGGTCCTATACTTATTGCAAAAGATAAGAATCTAATATTTTCACTTATCAAACAGGCAACCCCATATCATGTCAGGCAGGCTTTAAAAATCATTGGCACCCCAAAATTCTTAGGGGCTTTACTTTCATTATATTTACCAGATAGGGAAAGACAAGATTATATAACCCGTGTATTAAGGCGGTATATTGATGAAGAATATCTTTTCATCACGGCATATCACCTGATCGAAAGCACTGTAAAGCCATCTGATCTTGAGAAAAATAAAGATATTCTCAAATATACTATTAAAGCACTTGCATATACGGGAATGGTGGGTAAACTTGGGAAATATATCATATCAAATATAGATAAGCTGCCTGTTGGTAGTGATGAACTGTTGTTTCTTTTATCCCGTATAGCAAGCAATACCAATTTACCAACCCATGACATACTATACGGTAAACTTGAAACTACATATCATCAAGCCCAAAATAGCAGTGAACGTATACTTTCGGCATACGGACTTATCACTTTGGCAACTTACTCCGAACACACAGCATCTGTAAAAGAATTACTTGAAAATAACCCTATAAAGCCAGATATCTATATACCTAACAGAGTTTTAATGCTAAAAATTGCATCAATATATAAGGGAATCTATCCAGATGTAATCAAATATATACCACTTCTTAGAGACACACTAGAAGAAGTAGAAACACATCATATACCACTCAAAGGATTATTGATTGGTAGTCTTGCATTTCTAATAGAAAATAGAAAAGACATAACACCATCTGTGCCACTAACCATGTACTGGCAAGCAATGGAACTTGATCCTATGCATAGTGGTGAGTATTTTTGGCTCTGGTTCACCCTTGCCCCTCATGCAGGTTTGAAATATGATACTGTAAAACACTTTTTTGACTTTTTAGTATTAGATATATACGATGTATTTAAGCCATCAGAACTAATCACCATATACAGTGCCATGGCAGAGGCAAGTTTACAATATGGCCATGTAGAAGACTATAAACAGTATATGTCTATACTCCAAGGTTTAACCTCTGAAAGCACTTCCCAATGGGGTAAAAACATGTATTATCGACTACAAGCACTCTACTCTCTCGAAAAAGAAGATATAGAGTCTTTAGAAAAGATATTCAATAGTTGGCAGTGCAAAGGTATACTTCTCTACTGGAATGATACCAAACGGCTACTTAACCGCATCATTCATCTCTTTCAATCGTGCCAAGACTACCCACTACCAACGGACAATGAGATATTAATATACCTACACTCCAAATATTGTAAAAACAAAAATAAAGACAATTACATAGACCATTTAAAAGAATTTCTCAGTTTGTATACCCGACAAGACGACATACTCAATGCAGCAAGAACACATACCTATTTATATAGACTCTTAAAAGATACCCAGAAAGAACAGGCTTTGGAACATGCCATAGCATCATCATTTTTGTATAAGGAAATCGATGGTTTACCTCCAGCAGATATACAAGCACTGATAGAAAAAGTTGAAAACACCGAAACAAGGTATTTTATTAACCTTCTCATAAAAAAATACATAGATAAAAGTAGACTTCTGGAATCAATACTCTCTATTATCAGTAGCTCTAGTAAAGAAGAAATCATGAGCAAACTCCTTAAAACCATACCCCTACCATTTTTCTCGGCATACGGAAAATATGTAGATAAACACACCACCATTGAAGGTATATACTCTGTAATAGGCATATCATCACCCGATGGATTGAACATTCCATCTACAACAAGCTCTTCCTATACACAAAATCCTGCTACGGCATTTATCAATTATCAAGTGGGAGATAAACAACTGTTTATATATATCGAACACCGATACGCCTCAGACATATACAATGAGGAAACCATCAGAGAATTAACAGCCTTTGCCTCAGAGCTAATAAACATTCTCTCAAGAGTTCACATTGTGGAGAAATCACAATACGACAGTTTAACAGGTCTCCTTACACGGTGGTTTTTAGTAGAAGAGGGTCCCAGAATGTGGAACCGTGCCCAAATGGAATCATATCCTATATCACTTATCTTCATGGATATAGACAATTTCAAAAACATCAATGATACACTGGGGCATGATATCGGCGATATGGTATTAAAAACCGTAGCCAATATCATTAAAGGAGAGACAAGAATATCTGATAAAGCCATACGATACGGCGGTGATGAGTTTCTTATTATCCTTCCTTACCTCGGTAATCAAGAAACATACAATGTTGCCCAGAGGATAAAAACCCATGTAGGGAATATTCCACTACTAAAAAAATATAACATTACCCTCTCCATGGGAATTTACACATCCCATAATAAATTACCACTCAGTGAAGCTATTAAACTTGCAGACAAAGCAATGTATATGGCAAAGAAAAAAGGGAAAAATCAAATAGCCGTATATAAGCCATAAATTAATACCAACATCTTCTCTCAGAAAAAACTTAATTAATCGTGCATGATACACAAACATAACATATACCTCTAGTTGCATAAATAATCACATATCCTGTATAATATTCTTGTCATATAAAACTCCTACCACCTACATGAAAGGGGGATAACTTTATGAAAAAGTTTAGGTGGTTCAGTGTAATTATCCTTGCTGTTTTGATTGTCTCAATGTTTGCCATGGGTGTGGCGATGGCAGGGGGTTCTGAGACAGAAAAGTTTTCCTACGGCTTTTGGTCAATCATACCACCTCTTGTAGCCATTGGATTGGCATTTCTTACCCACAGGCCTATTTTGTCTTTATTCATTGGTATATGGACCGGTCAGTATATATACGAAGCACTTCCACTATTTGCCGATGGTAAAGTCGGAAAAGGTATATGGGCATTCTTTACCTCGTTTTTCCACGTATTCTCTGACCGTATCGTAGGGGTTCTCGCCGACAGTTGGTATATCGGTATTATCACATTTACCCTTATGATCGGTGGACTACTGGGTATTATTAACCGAAGTGGTGGTATGTGGGCGATTGCCGAGGCATTGGCAAGAAAAGCTAAGAACTCTGCTACAGCCCAGGTATTTGCAGCCATTATGGGTGTAGCCATTTTCTTCGACGACTACGCCAACACACTACTTGTTGGAAACACCATGAGACCTATTACCGACAAATTTAGAGTTTCCCGTGAAAAGCTTGCATACATTGTCGACTCCACAGCGGCTCCGGTGGCATCCCTTGCACTGATCTCCACATGGATAGCCTACGAAGTTGGAGTGATCGCAGATGCCCTAAAGAATGAGGGATTTGGTGAGAAGATAGCCAATGCCGCATATACTGTATTCCTGCAGTCTATACCCTACCGTTTCTACTCACTACTTGCCTTAGTTCTGCTCTTTACCATAGCCATTACATCAAGAGACTATGCCACAATGTATAAAGCAGAGCTTAGGGCAAGAAAAGAGGGCAAGGTATATAGAGATGGAGCACAGCTTCCTATTTCCAAAGAGATATCTGAGCTTTCTAAACCTGAAGGTGTCCCCCTAAGGGCCATTAACGCATGGCTTCCTATACTCGTGCTGATCATAGGCACTATATGGGCATTGTGGGTTACAGCAGGTGGTAGTGCCACATATCATGATTATCTCAGCAAATTTGGAAGCTCCTTTAAAGCTCTTACCTACACCTTCGGCGATGCCGATGCCTCTATCGCATTGGTATGGGCGGTGGCAGCGGCAACAGCCGTGGCAGCGGCAATGGTTATATGGCAGAAGATTATGAATGCCGGTGAGATCGTAGATGCATGGCTTGATGGCACCAAATCAATGATGGTTGCCGTGGTAATACTCACTATTGCATGGGCACTGGGTAGTATAAATTCTGACCTCGGCACCTCTAGTTATGTAGTAGGACTAGTGGAAAATTGGCTACCAGGTTCCATACTACCCCTTGGCATATTCCTCTCTGCAGCACTTATCTCCTTTGCCACTGGCACATCGTGGGGTACCATGGCAATACTCATGCCCATAGCCATAGGACTTGCAGGAAAGTTCTACGGCACCGATGCAGTAGGTGTAATGCATCTTGCAACAATAGGTGCCGTCTTGACAGGTGCCGTATTTGGAGACCACTGCTCTCCAGTTTCCGATACAACCATTCTCTCCTCTATGGCCTCGGCATGCGATCATATGGACCACGTCAATACTCAGATACCATACTCTCTAACTGCAGCTACTGTTGCAGCCGTAGTAGGCTTCCTCTTCGTTAAATTCATTCCCGTATGGCTACTTCTTCTTATCGGTGCAGGAGTTATCATAGCAATTGTCTACGTAGTAGGTAAACCTGTTCCCAATCTCACCGTAGACGAACTGGAAAAGCTGGAAGAGGAAAAGTAAAAAAAAGGGGGTATTTATTACCCCCTTTTTCCAAGAAACCTCATCAACACTCTACAGCATCACTATGGAGACATCCTAATGTCGGTTACCTTAACATTGCTCATCTCCTCATTTGTTGAAATAAGCCAATATGGAAGTCTATTTGTAAAATAATTATCGGGTAAATAATAAATAGGAGAGGTAAAGCCCCAACCAGGATCCGATGTGGTGT
>CAZATH010000117.1:4228-4621 GCA_964487995.1 uncultured bacterium | reverse complement strand
CGACAGGAGAAAGATTAGTTATAATATATTCCCTAAACAAGATAAAGGTGGTGAGGTAGATGGCTGTGCTTAAAGTTGTTGATGTAGATAAGTGTATAGGATGTTTGTCGTGTATGCAAGCTTGTGCACGCTTTAGGTATCAAAGTTTTTCACTGTATAGGGCTGCTTTACAGGTAAAGAGTCGTGGTGGTATATCCAGTGGTTTTCAGATAGGCACATGTTTGGGATGTACTGAACCTATGTGTGCTGAGGCTTGTCCTACAGAGGCACTTATTCCCCGTAAAGGGGGAGGGGTGGTTTTTAGGCAGAATTTATGTATAGGATGTGGAGAATGTGAAAAAGCCTGTCCTGTTGATGCCATTGTAGAGGGTCCCAATTTTGAATTTGCCACGG
>CAZATH010000117.1:0-4218 GCA_964487995.1 uncultured bacterium | reverse complement strand
TGTCCTGTTGATGCCATAAGAATGGATTCCGAGTGGCATATTCCCATTGTATGTGTTCAGTGCGGTATCTGTACCCAATATTGTCCTCATGATGTTATTCAGATGGTAGAAGAGGTGATTCCCAATGTGGCTAAATGATGTAAGGGTTTTGCATATAGACCTTACCCATAAGAAGGTTAAACTTTTACATAGGAAGGATCTTCGTGACTGGATAGGGGGAACAGGAGCTGCTACTAAGCTCTTTGAGGAGCTTAAGGGTTATGAGATAGAACCATCTAGTGAAGAGGCACCTATTATATTTGCCACGGGTCCTCTCAATGGTATTTTACCTCTTATGACAAAGGTGGTGGCCATATATCGTTCTCCTTATACTGGTGATTGGGGGGAATCCCATGCTGGTGGCAGGTTAGGAATGGTAATGGCTTATGCAGGGATTGACATGCTGGTTATTACCGGCAGATCTCCTAGGCCTGTCTACCTTGTTATCGGACCACACAGTGTTGAGTTCAGAGATGCACGACATTTGTGGGGCCTTGATGTTTTTACCACTGGAAGGTTATTAAGACTGTACGATAAAAAGGCAAGTGGAAGAAGGAGTATACTTCGCATAGGACCTGCAGCGGAGAGAGGAGTAAAGTTTGCCAGTGTTAATGTTGATACATTTAGACACTTTGGAAGGCTTGGATTGGGAACTCTCATGGGACAGAAAAACTTGAAGGCAATTATGGTTGTAGGTGATGATTCTACCCACTTTGGAGTCAATCCCGAATACAATAAATTCTATAAAGAGATATATGATTTGGTGGTTGGTTCTGATCTGTTGCATAAGTATCATGATCTTGGTACGCCACAGAACGTTTTGCCACTTAATAGTATTAAATCCCTACCTACAAGAAATATGCAGAAAACACAATTTGAGTTTGCGGAAAGTATTAGTGGAGAATATTTTGCCGATAATTTGCTTGTTAGGAAAATTGCCTGTTCAGGCTGTCAGGTTGGATGTATTCACGTGGGGCTTCTGAGAGAACAGTTTGGACCTGAACATGAATATAAATATACTCAGGTTTCATATGACCATGAGCTTATATTTGCATTGGGTAGCATGCTTGAGACTAAAACAGCAGAAGAGGTACTCAAATTGATAGATATGGTTGAAAAACTTGGACTTGATGCTATTTCATCTGGTGTGTCGCTTGCATGGGCTACTGAAGCTATGGAGAAAGGACTTATTACAAAGAAAGAAACGGGAATAGAGTTAAGGTGGGGAGATACTGAGCGCTACCTTGAGGCTTTGAAAATGCTTGCGTATAGGGTTAATGATTTTTGGTATCTTCTGGGAGAGGGAACAATGGCGGCGGCAAGGGAATATGGTGGTGAGGATTTTGCTTCTGTTTTGGGTCAGGAAATGGCAGGATATGCCACAGGTCCTGTCTATTATGTATCTCAGGCTATGGGGGTTAGGCACTCTCATTTAGATACTGCAGGTTATTCTTTTGATCAGAAAGCCAAGGAATATACTCCTCAGGCTGCCTTGGATTATATTATAAATGAGGATAGACGTAGGGTAGTTTTAACTTCTTTGGTGTCTTGTCTATTTGCTAGAGGGCTTTACACATGGGATCGTGTAAGTCGAGGTCTTAGTATTATAGGTTATGAAGAGCAAGCTTCGAGGGTTGAGGAAATAGGAGAGGAAATACGGAAACTTCGTTGGAAGCTTAAGGTGGCTATGGGATTTGATTTGGATAATGTAAAAATACCAAAACGCTACTTTGAAACAGAAACATTCAGAGGTAAGCCTGATCCGGAATTTACAAATACTCTTATCAAGATGTACGCTTCACATATTAAATCTCTTATATCTAACTGAAAATAGGCAGGTAGGGAACCCCCTACCTGCTATTATTCTACTTCTTCTGAAAGCTCTATCTCTGCAAGAGTGGTGGCAAGAAGATTTAAAGAGTTTGCTATTTCACCTACGATGTTTACATAATCTTCTAAGTCTCTGAGGTTCCTTATAGATCCAGATTCACCGGCTATTTTGTAGGTCATCTCTGTAAATTCACTCATGCTTAAAAGCATGCGAGATAGTGCAGCTATGCTTTCTTTGATGTTTTCTCTTGTCTTGTCCATAACTATCCCTCCTTAGGCTTTAATATCTAAAATATAGCCCATCAATTCATCGGCAGTTTGTATCACTTTTATGCCAGCTTTAGTATATAATTTTGTTTCAATCATTTGTAGTATCTCTCTGATGAGAGAAGGATTTCTATCTATTAATCTGGTTTCGGCCTTTACACCTTGTTGTGTTTCTATAAATGTAGTTGAAAGGGTTTTTCCGCTGGCATTATCTACATTGGCAATATTGTGGGCTATGTTGTTTATTGCTATCTCTCCGCTTGCTATTTGTGATCTTCCTATGTTTGATATCACTTTTACCACCCCCTATATCTATTATATATATCGGCAGATGGTAAAATTATAAATTAAGAGGGATGATTAGGAGGTGTAAGATGTGTATTTTCAAGAGCTTATACTGAGATTAGAGACTTATTGGACAAATAGGGGTTGCCATCTGTGGCAACCGTATGATATTGAAGTTGGTGCAGGTACCATGAACCCTGCTACATTTCTGTGGGTGCTTGGTCCTGAACCGTGGAACGTTGTCTATGTAGAACCTTCTCGTAGACCCGCAGATGGTAGATATGGCGAGAACCCTAATAGGCTGTATATGCACCATCAACTTCAGGTCATCATGAAACCATCTCCCGATAATATTCAAGAAATGTATCTTGGCTCTTTGAAAGAGTTGGGGCTTGACTTAGCTAAACATGATATCCGCTTTGTTGAGGATAATTGGGAATCACCTACGCTGGGAGCTTGGGGTATTGGATGGGAAGTATGGCTTGATGGTATGGAGATTACCCAGTTTACCTATTTTCAACAAAGTGGTGGACGAACACTAGAGCTTATTCCCGTGGAAATTACCTATGGTCTTGAGCGTATAGCCATGTACTTGCAAGGTGTGGAAAATGTCTTTGACCTTCAGTGGGCTCCTGGTATTACTTATGGTGATCTGAGAAAGATAGAAGAATACCAGCAATCTGTTTATGCGTTTGAAAAGGCAGATATTTCTAAGCTACATAAATGGTTTGAAGAGTTTGAAGAAGAAGCCAGTAGGCTAATAGAAGAGGGGTTGGTTTATCCTGCATACGATTATATTCTTAAGTGTTCCCATGTATTTAACCTTTTAGATGCCAGAGGTGCTCTGGGTTATAATGAACGTTTTAATCTGATCCTTCGTATGAGAGGGATGGCAAGAAAGATTTCAGACAAGTGGCTTCAGTTGAGAGAAGAGTTAGGATATCCCCTTCTTAGAGAGGTGAAAGCAGATGCGTGATGTGTTATTTGAACTTGGTACCGAAGAGATGCCACATACCTATGTGGTTTCAGCACTCAAACAAATAGAAGATAAACTTCCTACTTTATTGAAAGAATATGGTGTGATATACAAGAGCTACAGATTGTATGCCACTCCCAGGAGACTTGTTGTTTACCTGACAACGGTGGAAAATAAGCAGGCAGTGGTTGAGGAGGAGATTAAAGGGCCACCTGTAGCAGTTGCCTATAAAGATGGCAGGCCAACCAAAGCACTTGAGGGATTTCTAGCTAAGAATCGTGCTACTAAAGAGGATGTTTTTATCAAGAAGGAGGGAAAAAAGGAGTATGTGTACATTAAGGTAAAGAAGGGAGGAAAGGATGTAAAAGAGGTATTGCCTAATGTGTTTGAGGACTTAGTGCTATCACTTCGTTTTCCTAAAATGATGCGATGGGGTGATGGTAAGTATCAGTTTGGAAGACCTGTGAGATGGATTGTTTTTCTATATGGAGATGAAGTGATACCGTTTTCTATGTTTGGGCTTAACTCAGGAAGGTATTCTCGGGGTATTAGAATATTCAGTGAGAGTGTAAAGATATCTCAAGCTGAGGATTATGTGGCTACAATGGAAGAGGAAGGCATGGTTATTCCCGATGTTGAGGTACGAAAAGATATTATACGGCAGAGTGTAGAGGAGAGGGCATCGGAAGTAGGGGGTATTCCGCAAATTGATGAGGAACTTCTTGAAGAGGTTAACTTTTTGGTGGAGTATCCCACGCCATTTGTGGGAAGTATTGATAGGGGTTCTCTTAGATGGCCGGAAATAGTTATCATTACGGTAA
>CAZATH010000116.1:0-4790 GCA_964487995.1 uncultured bacterium | reverse complement strand
GAGACGGTTTATCTTAGAGCCGAATATATGGATAGATATGCACCCGAGGGTTTTATTCTCATTGTGTTTAAACCACTGGAACAGGTAAAGGCGATGCTGCCATTGGCACCTGTACAGCTGTATCTTTCCAATATCAATGCTGAGAACCAGACATTGGTTGGTGGCAGGGTGGAAGATTATCAAAAGGCCTATGAGTTTTTCAAGGGTATGGGATGGAAGGTTAGAAAACTGGATGCGGCTAGCATTCCGTTTCATACGCCACTGATGGAACCTGTCAGACAGAAATTTGCCGAGGTTGTTGACCGTATACCGGGTGAAACGCTGAACATTCCCCTGTATAGCAACGCCCTTGATGAGTTTGTAAAGGGTCCTGTTAAGGTAAAATTGGGACTCCTTGATGGTATACAAACCCCGGTAAATTGGGTAAGGGCTATTAGAAGGCTAAAGGAATTTGGTGTTGAGCATATTGTCGAATTTGCACCTAAACCGGTGCTTTCAAAACTTACAAAGCGTATTGATAGGAGTATTAAAACTGAGGTATACGAGGTGAAGAAACTTGAAACAGAGCTTGAAGGATAAGCATATTGTGGTAATAGGGGCATCAGGTGGCATAGGGTTTTCCATTGTAAAAGAACTTCTTGAGGAAGGTGCCTATGTATATGCAACATATCGCAGTGGACCTAAAAAGCTTTCTGAGGTAGAAAGTGATAGGCTTTCCACCTTTATGGTAGATGTTAAGGATAGCCAATCGTTAAAAAAGTTGTTTGATAGTGTGGCTAAAGTTGATGGCATGGTATATGCATCGGGTATTACCAAAGACAATTTACTTATGCGGTATAAAGAAGATGATATTGATGATGTAATAGATGTCAATCTCAAAGGTGCTATATTGTCGGTGAAGTATGGTCTTGTTAAGATGAGAAAAACAGGTGGTAGTATTGTACTTCTGTCGTCGGTAATTGGACTAACGGGTAATATTGGCCAGTCTATCTATGCTTCTACTAAGTCGGCAATGGCAGGGTTTATTAAGAGTATAGCTTTGGAAATGGGCAGAAAGAATATCAGAATTAATGCTGTTGCTCCCGGATTTGTGGATACACCTATGACACGGGTTCTTCCCGATGCCATTAGACAGGAGTATATCAAGAGATGTCCTTTGCGGAGAATTGCACTGCCCGAAGAGATTGCATCGGTGGTAAGCTTTTTGCTTTCCGATAAGGCTTCTTATATCACAGGACAGACCATCGTTGTAGACGGTGGAGCTTCACTGGGTATTTAACAATTCAAGGAGAGGGAGGTAGAGGAATATGAGCAGACAGGAGATTATGGAAAAACTCACAGAGATTTTAAAGGACAGAGGGTTTGAGGTTGAAGGTATTTCTGAGGAGAGCAAGCTTGTTGAGGATATTGGCCTTGATTCTTTAGACCTTGTAGACCTGACTATGGATATCGAAGATGCTTTCTCTATTCAAATTCCCGATGAGGATCTTCCAAAGCTTGATACAGTAGGAAAGGTTGTAGATTATATTGAGCAGAAAGTAGGTTGATAGCCATGAGAGTGGTTATCACCGGTATGGGGGCTGTCAGCCCTCTTGGTGTCGGTTTGGAAAAATTTAAAGAAGGTATCTTTGCTGGTAAAAATGGTATTGATACCATTCCAGAGTTTGTAGAGTTGGGACTTCCCGTGACCTTTGGTGGAAGGGCATGGGATTATAAAGATGAAGACCATTTTGATAGAAAGGAAAGCAGAAGACTTGACAGGTTTTCCAAGTTTGCCATAGTTGCCGCTCTGGAGGCATGGAACGATGCCGGTATTAAAGAATTTGACCCATATAGGGTAGCAACAATTATTGCCACGGGCATGGGTGGATTGGAAACTCTAGAAAAAAACAAGGAAATATTGCTCAAGAAAGGATCACGTTATGTATCTGCTCTGTCAGTGCCAATGTTAATACCCAACATGGGAACGGCCAATGTATCGTTGAAGTTGGGGCTTAAGGGACCTTCCTTCACACCGGTAACGGCATGTGCCTCTTCTCTTGATGCCATTGGCTTGGCATATCGCCTTATAAAGGCTGGAGTGGTTGACATGGCAGTTGTTGGTGGCACAGAGGCAGGCTTAACACCTCTTGGTGTTTCTGGATTTGCCTCGGCAAGGGCACTTTCACGAAGAAATGATGATCCCAAGCATGCATCACGTCCATTTGATAAGGGGCATGATGGCTTTGTCATGGCAGAAGGTGGAGCAGTGCTAATATTAGAAAATCTTGAGCATGCTTTAAAGAGAGACGCTCGTATATATGCCGAAATTGTAGGATATGGAGCAACAGCCGATGCATATCATATTACGGCACCTAATCCCGATGCAGATACTCAGGCAAAGGCAATAGAGCTTGCTTTAGGGGAGGCAGGTATCTCTCCTGAAGATATAGATTATATCAATGCCCATGGAACATCTACACCGGCAAATGATACAACAGAGACAAAGGTTATAAAGAAAGCTTTAGGCGAGCATGCTTATAAGGTGAAAATATCCTCTACCAAATCGATGACAGGGCACCTGCTTGGTGCCGCCGGTGCCATAGAGGCTATTGCAACAGTGTTTGCCATAAATGAAGGTAAAATTCCACCTACAATCAACTTTGAAGAGCCAGATCCTGAATGTGATCTTGATTATACCCCCAATCAGGCAGTAGAACATGAAATTAGATATGCACTTAAGGAATCTTTTGGATTTGGTGGTCATAATAGTGCTGTTGTTTTTAAGAGGTGGGAAGAGTGAAAGAGAGGGCTTTGATAAAGCGTGCCCAAAAAGGAGATGTAGAGGCTTTTGAGGAACTGTTTAGTAGGTTTGAAAGGGATATTTATACACTTGCCTATCGGTTGGTAGGTTGCCGTGAAGATGCAGAAGATATATTGCAGAACGTTGCCCTCAAGATGTGGGAGCATTTAAAAGATTTTAAAGGTAAATCGTCCCTGTGGACCTGGCTTTACCGGATTACTGTCAACGAATCTATGCGGGTTCTAAGGCATCGTAAAAGCACCTATAGTTTGCCAAAGAATATTAGCACGCCGTCGCCAGATATACATCTTGAGATAGAAGATCTCTTAATGCGTCTTCCAGAAAGGGAAAGGGTGGTAATACTACTGCGTGATGTATATAACTATACCTTTGATGAGATAGCAGAGATGTTAGACACATCTTCCGGTAATGTGAGAGTGATTCTCCACAGGGCACGAAAACATCTAAGACAGATGTGGGTAAGGGGGAAAAAAGCATGAAGATAGCAGAGTTTATCAGGGGAGAGCTTACCCCTGAGGAAGAGATTTCTGTAAAAAGGCTTCTTGAAACAGACCCCCAGGCTCGGGCGGAGTATGAAGAGTGGAAAGAATTCTTTGGCAATCTTGCCCTGATGTCCCGTTATACCCATAAGCCAAAAAGTAGAAGGTGGCGTGAAGCTATTCGGATAAAAGCCGAAGAAGAGCGCTATAAAAAGCGTAAAATGATTACAGGTATTGGTATCATAACAGGTGTGATAGGAACGGCGGCAACGGCTGCAGCAGCTATTACATACTTTGCAATAAGGAGGAAATGAGTATGAAAGATATACCCTTACCGCACCGTTGGCCTATGCTATTTGTAGATGACTATGAGCTTACAGAGAATGGTATTGTGGGATATTACACAGTTGATGAAAAACTTCCCATATTTAAAGGTCACTTTCCGGGAAATCCTATCATGCCCGGTGTTCTGCTTGTTGAGATGATTGCTCAGGTAGGTGGGGTATTGGTTTATCACTTAATGAATAAGCAGTTTGTGAATCCTATAACACTACTTACAGATATTAAAGATGCACGGTTTAAAGAGATAGTACGTCCAGGTGATAAATTGAAAATTATAGCAACGGCAAAACCCCTTAAGGCAGGATTGTATCTTATTGATGGTAAAGTAATGAAAGATGGTAAACTTGCGGCAAAAGCTACCGTGAGAGTGTTGGTTAGGGAGGGAACGTAAGTGGATGTTAGAGAGTTGCTTGGTATAGAATATCCCATATTCCAGGGGGGTATGGCACATGTTGGTAGAGCACCACTTGTTGCCGCGGTGTCGGAAGCGGGGGGGCTTGGTATAATTGGTGGCGCCGGAATGAAACCCGAGGAGCTGAGAGAGGAGATCAGAAAGGTAAAAAAACTTACCAATAAGCCTTTCGGTGTCAATCTCATGCTTCTAATGGGTTATATTGAAGACCAGATAAAGGTGGTAATAGAAGAAAAGGTTCCTGTTATCACCACGGGGGCTGGTTCCCCGGCGCCATTCATACGCACTTTGAAGGAACATGGCATAAAGATTTTTCCACTGGTTGGTTCGGCTACCCTTGCCTATAGAATGGAGAGAATGGGTGTAGATGGTGTGATTGTTGAAGGTAAAGAGTCCGGAGGACATATTGGATATGTTAGCACCCTTCCCCTCCTGACGGCTACCCTACAGAAGGTTAAGAAAATACCTGTGATTGTAGCAGGTGGCATTGGTACACCCGAGGCTGCCAAGGCTATGAAAGTATTAGGGGCAGCAGGTATACAGATGGGGACGAGGTTTGTGGCAACATACGAGGCACCTGTTAGTGAAACGTATCGTGAGATTGTGCTAAAGGCAAATGAGCGCTCAACAGTGGAGGTTGGCTATCGTTTCAAGCATGGTATGAGGCTTTATAAAAATACCCTTGCAAGAAAACTTTTAGAAGCTGAATATAAGGGAGATGAGAAGGAATTTGAAAGACTTGCCCGTGGCACAC
>CAZATH010000115.1:0-4882 GCA_964487995.1 uncultured bacterium | reverse complement strand
CATCAAGCTCTATAAAAATATCCTTTAAAGGTTCAAGAACTCCAAATACTGCCCTCCCTACACGCAATGTCAGTCCTACAATTTTTCCTGTTCTTGTTTTAATTGCAGAAATTCTGTGCAATGTACCGGCAATACCCGCTCTATTATCAGGTCCAAATCCTCCTATACGTGATAATGTATAACTTATATCCTCTTCGTCTATTGCTTTATCATGAAGGATCTCGAAATCATAAGCAAACCTAACCTCTGGTTGTCTTCCTAAATCCATTACAATCTCCACAATATCTTCCTTACGGTTAAGCTCGTATATAGCACTCTGCAAATATTCTGGCAACACAGATATGAGCTTGTCTAGATCATCAATAATCTTTATCATCTTGTAGCTCAACCCTACCTTCCAAAGCACGTGCAAGAGTTTCAGGACTGGCAAAGTTAATCTCCGTACCTACTGAAATTCCTCTTGCCAATGTCGTTATCTTAACGTCTATGCCCCTATTCCTTATCTCCTGAGCAATATACTCGGCTGTTATTTCACCTTCTGTGGTAGCTGACATAGCCAATATAACTTCTCTAACATCATCTTTAGAAAGCCTATCCATCAATTTGTCTACTTTCTCAGGATCTGGCATAATACCCTTTTTCATATCAACAACAGACCATAAGACATGGTATAAACCATTGTATGTACCTGTCTCTTCTATCTTATCAACCGATTCTGTATCTTCAACTACACAGATAACACTCCGATCTCTATCATCATCGGAGCATATATAACACAAGTCATTACCTGGCTCCGCATAATAAAAACATTCTTTACATAAACGTACTTGCTCGAGGGATTCAATAGCATCAATAAGTTCTTTCCTATAAGAGGAAGGCTGTTTCAACATGAATTCTGCCATTTCTCTAGCCCGCTTAAACCCCACACCGGGAAGTTTTCTAAGGAGCATTGCCAGATGTTCTACGGCACTATTCAAATAGCATCACCTCACACATGAAAGATCTCATTGAGTATCCTCATTGCCTCTTCCTCAGTTTCAGGCACATATGATTCTGAAACTCCCTGCGCTTCAACTTTGATATCTTTAATACCCAAATCTTTCAATAGCTCTAATAACTTGCTTTTCCATCCAAACTTTGAAAGGGCAATTTCAAACAGATCTCTGGCATAAGAGGTGGAGAAATACAAAGTTTCTCCATCCAACCTGCCAAACTTATAATACAAAAGGCCCCACTCCGTATAGTGTTTTACGAGCCTGCTATAGACAAGATCACCGGATTCTTTCTTATCTCCATCTTTACCATGTTCTCCATCTTTCTCTTCCTTGTCTTCTTGTTTCTCCTCAGAATTTGTTACCCTTTCTTGGGCTTTTTTTTTACTTGTTTCATCATACTTTTTAAAGATATCAGCCACACGAAGTGGATCTTCTACAGTGTCTGAGGAAGATTGAGTTGTGACATTTACTGATGTATCCTTATCGGTTACAACTAAATCCTGTGAGTTCAAAGCTCTTTCTTCCTTAAGCATAGCTTCTTCGTTATCGTTAGAAGAAACACTGTGATCCCTAGGCTTATAAAATCCTTGTTTGCCCGGAGCCACTCCTTTTTTCTCTTCCTCATCATCTTCTTTATAGCTATGGAGCAGTTCCATCAACTTAACGGCAATCATCTTTAAAACTGTCGATTTGTGTCTTTCGGTATATCTATAGTATTTTTCCAACTCAATCATCAGTTTAGAAGCATCTCCCAATGTGGAAATGCCCACCCTACTGATGAGCCTCAGTATTTCTCTTTCCACCTCAAGAAGACCTAATTTATCGGAGGTAGAAGGGTCAATAGCATAATCCAACGCATAACCGATATATTCAAACAAAGCCCTATGGAAAATAACCGGATCTGTTCCCTCATCTAAAACAGATTCAAGAACATCAAACATATCCTTTGGTTTCCCAGTAAGCATTGCAGAGAAAAATTCATAAACCCTTTCAGCTGAAACACCACCTATCACTTTTTTAACAGCCTCTAACGTAACCTTACCATCACCAACCAATGCCACTTGCTCTAAAAGATTCAACGCATCCCTCATAGCACCGTCACTGTGTCTAGCTATTAAAATCAGGGCCTCTTTATCACAACTAAACCCCTCCCCTTTACATACCCTTTGTAAGAGTAAAACACTATCATCAATAGACAGTTTATGAAAGTTAAATCGTTGAACTCTCGAAAGAATGGTTTCAGGCAATTTATGGGGATCTGTAGTTGCCAAGACAAATACCACATAATCAGGTGGCTCTTCCAAAGTTTTTAAGAGGGCATTAAACGCTTCTCTTGTAAGCATGTGAACCTCGTCAATAATGTAGACTTTATAACGACCTTCAAGTGGGGGATGTTTTACCCTTTCTCTAATTTCTCTAATATCATCAATACCCCTGTTAGAGGCGGCATCTATTTCTATAACATCGACCGCTCTACCCTCCGTAATAGCATGACACATATAACATTTGCCACACGGTTGAGAAGTTATACCTTTTTCACAATTTAAACCCTTAGCCAAAATTCTTGCGATAGATGTCTTACCTGTGCCACGGGGACCTGCAAATAAATAGGCATGAGATATATTTCCACTATCAAGTGCCTTTTTAAGTATAGAAACAACCGCTTCTTGTCCTACCACCTCATCAAAGGTCTGGGGCCTATATTTCCTATATAAAGCCAAAGCTCTTCCCTCCTCCAAATTTATGTACAACTATTATATGATACCCTTATTTTTTCTCTTTGCTCTGAAAAATTCTTTTAATAGCATGGAACACTCCTGTTTCAAAATACCCTGGGTAATTTGAAACTTATGATTAACCCAGTCAAGAGACAGCAAATCTAAATTAGAAACTACCGCTCCCATCTTTTCATCGGTAGCTCCAAACACCAATCTTCTAATGCGCGCTTGATAGAGTGCACCAGCACACATCATACAAGGTTCCAGGGTAACATAAACAGTAACATCGGTTAAATACCACGTACCCAATATGGAAGACACTCTACGAAGTAAGAGAATTTCAGCATGGGCAGTGGGATCATTCAATATATGTCTCATATTATGAGCCCTTGCAATAATTTTTCCTTCAGAAACTGCAACAGCCCCAATAGGTACATCATCATGCTGTAAAGCCAATTTTGCTTCAGCAATAGCCTGTTTCATAAAAAATATATCTTCATTACTAATCAACTGCATATCACACCACCGTTATAATTGTATTAGGATAATAGTAATATGACAATGAGACCATAGCAAGGGAGGAATGCCATATGAAGATAGGTATAGTCACTACCGGAGCAGATGCGCCAGGAGGAAATCCGACAGTTAGAAGTGTTGTAAGATATGCTCTTAAGCATAAGATTGAGCTCGTTGGTATCAGAAAAGGTTTTCTAGGATTCTTAAACGACGATATAATAGTTCTAACATCACGTAGCGTGTCAGGTATTTTACCCGCAGGTGGCACCATTTTAGGTTCATCTACATTTGATCCTACAGAGAATGAAGAGGACATTGCAATCATTAAAGACGAGATGAAGAGATATGGCATAGATTACCTCGTTGTTGTTGGGGACAGACCATCACTCATAGCCTCTTATAAGCTGTATCAACAGGGAATTAATATCATTGGCATTCCTCAAACCATAGATAACGATATCGTTGGCACGGATACAACCATTGGATTTAATACTGCAGTAACAACTGTAGCAGAAGCATTGGATAGACTTCATACAACTGCAGAATCTCACCACAGGGTTATGGTAGTAGAAGTAATGGGGGGACAAGTAGGATGGTTGGCATTGATAGGTGGTATAACTGGCGGTGCGGATTACATCGTTATACCAGAGATACCCCTAGATATAGATAAACTCATTGAACATATTATAGATAGGAAAAAGCGTGGTAAAGACTTTAGCATTATTGTTGTAGCAGAGGGCGCAAATATACCAGGTAAAGATGAAAACGGGGTAGGTAATGCCTTGAAGAATATTATATCTCAGCACGGAGATTTCGAAGCACGTGCTACTGTATTAGGTCATCAGCTAAGGGGAGGTTCTCCTACTGTCACCGATAGATTGCTGGCAACACGAATGGGCATTAAAGCAGTAGACGCAATACTCAATGGAGAAACAGGAGTTTTCACAGCCATAGAAGGAGAAAACATAACTGTAAAACCACTAGAACTCGTGGTAGAAAAACCCAAATATGCAGATATTACTCTCTATAAAGAAGCCGAAATCTTCTTCTAAGCCACCTAACCCTGATGTCTTCTAGCTTTGATAGTTACATTTGTTAATTGGGAGGGTTTTACTCCCTCCTTTTTAACTTTTATTTGCGGCATCTTCTTTGAGGCAACCATGTTGATATCCCTAACCGCTTCAACCAACTCTGCACGTAATATTTTGATATCATTAGGAGCTTCGATGCCTATTTTAACTGAATCACCACCCACAGATACAATAACTATTTTGATATTTTCACCTATTACAATGGCTTGTCCTTTTTTACGCGTTAGCACTAGCATCGTTTACCACCGCCGTTATATCCTTTTTTAGAGGATAATCTTCCTCATCAATAACAATCTGGATGCCTTTCCGTATCTTAGGATTAATCAAAAGAGGTGCTTTAAAATTGGCATATGTCTTAGGTTGACCATTTTCCGTCTCTTCTGTCCAAATAATGATCATCGGCACAATATCTTCCTGATTCCCAAGATCCTTAATCTCTACTTCCTCAACAGGGGGTGCATAAGAGGGATCTATAAACAAAGATGGCACTATCCAAAGAGCAAATTCAGAATCATCCACAGATTGAAGGGTAAAAAATGGCTCCAACCCCTCTTCCTGGATA
>CAZATH010000114.1:0-4953 GCA_964487995.1 uncultured bacterium | reverse complement strand
CTATCTATATCGGCCACAAGGATTGTATCAGCTTGTGCCTCTAATACCACTCTCATGTTGGTAATATCATACTTTTTTAGATTAATTTCGGCTGGTGATCCTGCTCCTTCTATAACAATATACTCATGTTGTACCATTAGCTGATTTAGTGAATCTTTGACAATTTTCCATAACCATTCTCTTGATGGGCTTATCCAATTTTTGCTGTTAATGTTTCCATGGGGTTTTCCTCTTATAATGAGAAATGATTCTGTAGGATTACCGGGTTTTAGCAATATAGGATTCATCAGCGAAGTGGGTATTTTGCCTGCAGCAAGTGCCTGGTAGTATTGAGCAGTGGCTATCTCCTCACCTGTTGGTGTTACCTTTGAATTTAGAGACATGTTTTGTCCTTTAAAAGGCACGATATCGAGATTGTGGTATTTGTAAAGATAGCGTATTAGTAAAAGCGCCACTGTTGATTTTCCGGCACTGCTCATGGTTCCGAGTACAGCTATGCTCTTTTTCATGCGAATAGTCCCACCTTTATCTCTTCAAATGTTTCTGAGTCTATGAGTACAGGTTTTCCGTGGATGGGTAAAGCTACGTTGTAGATGGGAAATGGCTCCATGGTTTTATATACTGTAGCATGATGGCTATGTCCATGCACGGTTAGAGTGGGAGGATTAGTTCTGAGGCTTTCGCAAAGCTTTATACTGGTGAGTCCACCTATATCTGAAGACTTCTCAATGGTATTTTTACACACACCGTAATGTGTTAGCAATATCGTAGTGGTATGTTTTTTTATGGTAGTGCTTATCCATTCTCTTCTCTTTTCATACATCTGTAAAACATTGGGTATATTCTTTAATTGCCATCTTGTAGGTTTGTCTAATACCCCTTCTGTGCCTATAATGGTAATATTCCCTATGCTATATGTTTGGTCTTCTAAAAATATTACTTCTGGCAAAGCCCTTGGAAGATATTGTCTTACAGGTGTTTTGTCGGCATTACCCCATACGGCTATTACGTGTTTGGGTTTCCATACATGTTTCATTTTCTTATACCACTCTATAAATGGTTTCCATACCCCTTTCTTGGTAAGGTCACCCGCTATCATTAGCACATCTATTTGAGGAAGTGGTATTGTTAGCATTCTATATGCATCATGGGAATACATGGGAATATGAATGTCAGATATAAATCCTAAGATCATGGGATTTCACCTCTGTCCTATCTCCTTTACCACCTCGTTGAGATGTTTCATGATAAGCTCTTCAATGATTGCAACAGTTTGCTCATCGGTGGCGCTAATGTCTATATTTACTGTGCCATCTAAAATGTCTTTTACTACCCGTCTTGCCGTTTCGTATCCTATGGCTTTGGCAAACTCTATGTCTTCTTCGTTGTTTCTATCCAGATTGAAATACGATATCACACCTTCTTCGCAGACATCTGCTACTTTGGCACCGAATTCTACCAAATCTAAAATATATTCCGTTTTCACACTATATTCCTCCTTTATATCAATAATTGTTATGCATATACTATGGTTATGATACAATGAAAGTGTAAGATATTTCCTCATTATTAGGGAAGGGAGGGATGTTCTCTTGGCCCGCATAGGTACTATTCTCGGTAAGCCCGGGGAAAAACTTCTTTTAATGGGCAATGAAGCCATTGCCAGGGGAGTATTAGAAGCAGATGTGGCTGTGGCCAGCACTTATCCAGGGACGCCTTCATCTGAAATTTTAATGGTTTTATCTGAAGTTGCACCAAAGGTTGGTCTGTATGCTGAATATTCTACCAACGAAAAAGTTGCCTTTGAGGTTGCACTTGCTGCTTCGTGGAGTGGGCTTCGTAGTGTTGTTACCATGAAGCATGTTGGTCTTAATGTGGCTGCAGATTCGTTTATGTCTGCTGCTTATCAGGGGACCAGAGGTGGCATGGTAGTAGTTAGTGCCGATGATCCCAGTATGTGGTCATCTCAGAATGAACAAGATAACCGTATGTATGCTATGTTTGCCAATGTCCCTGTTTTAGACCCTATGGATCCTCAAGAAGCACTGGAGATGACCAAGTATGCATTTTGGCTTTCTGAACAGGTTGGTTCCTTGGTAATGCTTAGACCAACCACTAGGGTAAGCCATACCCGTGCCGATGTTAAGATAGAAGATCTTCCTGAAAACAAGAAAAATGCTGTTAGGTTGTGGGGAGAGTTTGAGAAAAATCCTGAGAAATATGTGGTATTGCCTTCCCGTGCAAGAAGAATGCATCCAGAAGTCTTGGAGAGAATAGAAAAGGCGCGGGAGATTCTTGAAGATGCTCCATTTAATTGGGAAGAAGGAGATGGAGAGATAGGAATTATTGTTTCAGGTATTTCATATGTTTACCTGAAAGAGGCTCTTCACAAACTTGGACTTGAGGATAAGGTTTCTATTCTTAAGATTGGTACTCCTTTCCCACTTCCTTTAGGAAAAGTAGAGAAGTTCTTAAAGAAGTTTGAGGGAGGTAAAGTTCTGGTAATAGAGGAATTGGAGCCTGTTGTTGAAAACCAGGTGAAACTACTTGTTTTTGATAGAGGCCTGAGAGTTGAAATTCACGGTAAAGATTATATTCCACGTATATATGAAATGACAACACGTCGTATTATTGAAGCGTTGGAGAAGTATTTAGATATCAAGCATGAAGTAGATTTCACTGCTATTAATGAGCATTTTGCCAATGTTTCTAAGAAGTTACCACCACGTCCACCTACACTCTGTCCGGCATGTCCCCATAGAAATACTTTCTATGCTATCAAGCGTAATGCCAAAGGTAAAGGTATTTATACAGGTGATATAGGTTGTTATTCACTTGGTGCCTTGAAACCATTGGAAACTATGGATACCATTGTGGCTATGGGGGCTTCTATTGGTCTTGGTAGTGGTATGGCACATGCCCAAAAGGATAAAAGGGTATATGCTATTATAGGCGATTCTACTTTCTTCCATACCGGACTTTCTGCTCTTGCCAATGCTATTTACAATAAAGCACCTATGACTGTGGTTGTTCTTGACAATCGTATTACAGCAATGACAGGACATCAGCCTGATCCATCAACAGGTCTTACTGCAACGATGGAACCTACCAAGTTTATGGATATTGCGGAGATTGCCAAGGCTATGGGAGCAGATTATGTTGCTGTAGCAGATTCTTATAATATTCCTGAACTTCTCAAGGTTCTTGAGGAGGCCGATAAACATACTGTATCAGTAGTTATTTCCAGACAGCCCTGTTCTCTACTGAGAACAAGACTTCAGAGAAAGAAAGGGGAGGCATGGCCTATATATCAAGTGGATCCTGATAAGTGTACCGGCTGTAAAGTATGTATTAACGCCCATGGCTGTCCAGCCATCTCCTTTGATAAGGAGAGAAATGTGGCAGTGATAGATGAGGTAATGTGTTGGGGATGCTCAGGATGTGCCCAGGTGTGTCCGTTTGATGCCATATATGAGATCCTGCCAGATGGTGGCAGAAATTATGAGGTTATAAATGAAGACAGTAAGAGGAGGTGGCAGCAGTGGAATTCAATGTTGTAATATCTGGTGTGGGTGGTCAGGGTATTCTCACAGCTGAGCATCTCCTTGCACAAACGGCTTTGCGTAAGGGATATAAGGTCAGAGCAGGAGAAATTCATGGTCTGGCTCAAAGATTTGGTAGTGTTGTAGCATTTGTTAGATTTGGAGAAACTGTATATGGTGGTAGTGTGCCAGATGGTATGGGAGATATTATACTTGGCTTTGAGCCTGTGGAGACCATGAGATATATCAATTATGTTAAAAATGGTGGAGTGGCAATTGTCAATACTAAGAAGATACCACCAGTTCAGGTATCCATGGGGCTTTATGAATATCCATCATGGGATGAAATGAAAGATTGGCTTTCTCAGAGGAATATACGTCTTGTGGGTATACCTGCAGAAGAGCTTGCCCTTGAGGCAGGTAGTGCACTTGCTGTTAATACTGTTATGGTAGGTGCTGCTATCAAATTAGGTTTGCTTCCATTTGAACCTGAAGATATTAAAGATACTATTAAGGAGATATTCCCTTCCAAACTTCATGAGCTTAACTTCAAGGCATTTGACCTTGGATACAATGCAGAACCTGAAATAGTATAAAAACAGAGGGGGAATATCCCCCTCTGTTTACTATGGCACAATTCTAATGCCATCTGGAGGAATCCACTTTACCGTGCTTCCCAATGTTTCCGATATGAATCTTATAGGCACAAATGTCCTACCATTGTAAATGAGGGGTTTCGCCGAAAGCTTGGTAGTTTTTCCGTTCACCTTGGCAATATCACTACCTTCGTATACAACCATATGTATATACTCTCCTGTTGGTTTCTTTACGCTCAGGGTCGTGTTATATTTAAGGGCATCTTTCATGTCTATAAGAATGGTTTTTCCTGTTCCTTTTATGCTAACGGTTCTGTCTGTGCTATTCCAATCTACCTGATATCCCAAACCTTCTGCTACAAATCGTATAGGAACAAGGCTACGACTATATCTGGGATCAATAAATGGAAATACCCCTTTATCCATTGCTAGTATCTGCTCTCCTTTTAAGTAGTTGCTTTCCCATACCTTTAGGGTAATAGCTTTCCCAATGGGGTAGGAAGTGGGAACAATACTTCCATCTTCGTCTATAGCAAATATATTGCCAATAAGAATTCCATCTGAATATGTCCATCCATCCGTATAGATGATATCGTTTTTAGACGATGAGATAGACCATAACTCTTCTTTTTGACTACTACCCCATGCTTTTAAATATCTCGTTTTTCCGTAATCTGTTGTGTATGCTATAAAGAAGTCTTCATCACCTATGTATCCTGGTATTTCTTTGCTTGTGGTATAACCCGAGGCAATGGGGCCTAAGAATGTATATGATATGTCGAACAGCTCGTCATCACCGTTTCCGCCAATAGCCT
>CAZATH010000113.1:0-4997 GCA_964487995.1 uncultured bacterium | reverse complement strand
TTTGATCATCTTGTTTACTGTGTTTCCTGAGAGAATCAGCATAACTTGGAAGTATTTCAATATCAATAGAAGAGGAATATAAAGCTAAAGTTTCGCCACTTTGTGATGTAGCTCTGATTTTTAGGAAATCTCTAAACTTTCCGTCAGTTTGAGGAACCACTTGAAAAGCGAATGTAATTTTTTTTAGAGTTTTTAAATGTGATATTACTCGCTCTATTGAGCCTAAAGGTTCAAACGTATATGGTAAATCGAGTTGGATTTCTGCATACTCTAAAGTAGGCCCATGATTTCTTATATCAACAATTAGATTAAGTGGTTCATGACACGGCCAAATTGACACATCATTTCTTATTGTGGTATCTAATAAAGGATATTTAAAAGTAGAAAATGCATGAATTAACTCTCTAATCTTCTTAAGATTTTCTTCAGTTTTACCATATCCTTCCATAAAAAAGCCATCGGATAAAAAGGAGTCTATTGTGACAAATAATCGCCCTTTTGTGTTGGTAGGGATTTCTTCCCACCATACTTGTTTTTCCTTGCTCGTAGCAGATGGATAAATTTTCTTTTCTGCTTCTTTAAATGCGAGGTCAAATACCTTTAAATATTCTTCGTTTTCTGACCATTTTTCCATTACGGCCTCGTGTACTTTATTCTTTATCTCAGATACTTTCTTTTCCCTTGCCTTCTTTTCAACTTCCAATAGTGCATCTAATATTTCATCAGAAAAAGACATAATAAACTCTTTGAGGTCTGATGGTATTTCTACTAATTTCACATCAGCCTTTTCTTTACCTGCTTTTTCCCTTAGACGTTTAATGCCTTCTATAATTTTCTTTATGTAATGATGAGCAAATTTCATGGCTTCTATCATAACATCTTCTGAAACTTCACGTGCGCCTGCCTCAACCATAACTATACCATCTTCAATGCCTGCTACTACAAGATCTAATTCAGAGCTTTCTAATTCTTCAAATGTAGGATTAATAATAAATTTACCATCAATAAGACCTACCCGGACTGCACCAAAAGGATGGTTAAAAGGTATATCAGAAATATACAAAGCTGCAGAAGCACCATTCATAGCTGCAATTTCAGGTGGATTAACACTATCACTGGCAAGTATCATTGCTATAACTTCAACGTCGTTTCGCATTTCTTCAGGAAATAGAGGGCGGATTGATCTATCGATCAATCTCGCCCTTAATATTTCGGCCTCGGATGGTTTTCCCTCTCGCTTAAAAAATCCTCCAGGTATTTTTCCTACTGCGTATTGCTTTTCTTCATATTCAACAAGAAGAGGGAAAAAGTCAATGTCTAAACGGGGCTCCTTGCTCATTACTGCAGCAACGAAAGCAACCGTATCGTCTATCTTTGCAAAAACTGAACCATTTGCCTGCAGTCCTACGTATCCTGTTTCAAATACAATGCTTTTTTCTTCATCCAGCTGCACTATTTCCGTAATCTTTTGTCTTTCCATATCCTATTCACTTCCTTTCATGGAGCCCTTTAATACTTAGCGCTTAAGGCCCAAGCGTCTAATAAGAGAAAGGTAAGCTTCCATATCTTTTTTCTTGAGATACTTCAAAAGCTTCTTTCGGCGACCAACCATTTTTAGAAGGCCTCTTTTAGAATGATAGTCATGAGGATGCTTTTTCAAATGCTCCGTCAGATGCTTGATCCTGGCAGTCAGAATTGCTACCTGAACCTCTGTAGAACCAGTGTCACCCTCATGCTTGCCAAACTCCTTAATAATTTGATTCTTAATTTCTTTGTTAAACATAATCGCACCTCCTCCATAGCCCGAGATAGGACTCTATGGTCCTTCCCAGTACTAGGTTTTTTAGTTTTTCATATTTTAGGCAGATCCTTACATAAGACCTGCAATAAAAACACCTAAGGCAAAGAGCACAGAAAAAACAATAATAAGCTTATCTAAAATCTTCTGTCTAGGAGAGGAACCGTGGAATATCGAAGCCGTTCCACCTATAGCACCCAATCCCTCTCCCTTTGGTTCTTGAATTCCTATAAGTATAAGTAGTATAGCCGACACAATAGCAACACCTATCATGACAGCATCTTTCATTAATCTCAACTCCTTCCAACAAATGTTTTAACAATTATAGCAAAATCATCTGGTTTTAGTGAAGCCCCTCCAACAAGTGCACCGTCAATTTCAGAAGATGATGCAAAGGTTTCCACATTAGAAGGTTTAACACTTCCACCATACAGTATAGGCACATCAGCAGAACCAAATTTGTGTTTTAACCATTTTCTAATCTCTTTAATTACCTCCTCTGCATCTTCCCTGGTTGCTGCTTTACCCGTTCCTATAGCCCATACAGGCTCGTATGCAATGACAATTTCAGGTAATGTATTTAAAGACCCTAGGGCTGTAGAAAGCTGCTTTTCTATAACTGTCCACGTGTTTCCTCTCTCTCTCTCTTTTAACGTTTCCCCCACGCATAATATAGGAATGAGTTGTTTCTCAACGGCTTTTTTCACCTTTTTGGCAATCATTTCATTGGTTTCTCCGAATATATGCCTTCTTTCAGAGTGACCTATAATAACGTATTTAACTTCTAACTCACGTAACATATCAGGTGATATTTCTCCTGTATATGCTCCTTTCTCCTCAAAATACATATTTTGAGCTCCGATACTATAATCACTTTCTTTCACCAGACTTGCTGCTAGCGGTATATATAAAAATGGCGGTATAAAAACCACCTCTTTATTATTAGTAAATGTAATATCCCATAACCTGGCCATTGTGCCAATGATGATTTGCTTTGCCATCAAAGATGAACCATTCATTTTCCAATTTCCAGCTACAATGGTTTTTCTCATTTTTCTCCCTCCTACCAGTAGAGCACCTTAATTCCCGGTAATACTTTTCCTTCAAGGAATTTCAAAGATGCTCCTCCCCCTGTAGATACATGGGTATACTTATCTGCTACCCCGAATTTATGAGCGGCAGCAGCAGAATCTCCACCACCTAAAACAACTTTAGCTTTTCCAGATTCGGCCATATTGGCAAGGAAAATAGCCAAACTCTTAGTTCCCTCTTCAAAAGGCGTTTTCTCGAAAACTCCCATTGGTCCATTCCAGAACACAAGTTTTCCATCCTCTAACTCTCTCTTGAACAGCTCTATACTCTGGGGACCAATATCGAGACCCATTTTATCGGCAGGTATCGATTCGACAGGCACCACTTCTCCACTCTCGGCATCAAGACTGTCTGCTACAACAATATCTGTTGGTAATACTATCTTTTTTCCTTGTTCCTTGGCTTTGTCTATAACGTTTCTTGAATACTCTATATAATCTTCTTCCAGAAGAGATCTTCCTACTTCATAACCAAGTGCCTTGAGGAAAGTAAATACCATACCACCACCTATAAACAATCCATCTACTTTATCAAGGATATTGTCGATAACACCTATTTTGTCAGAAACCTTGGCGCCTCCCATAACAACATAGTAAGGCCTAAGTGTATTATCCGGTTTAAGAAGCATACTGAGATTTTCTATTTCCTTAATCATTAGAAAACCAGCATATGCTTTAAGATACTGAGCAACACCTACGTTGGAAGCATGGGAACGATGAGCCACAGAAAATGCATCTGAAACAAACACGTCGCCAAGAGAAGCAAGTTTTCTGGCAAATTCTGGATTTCCTTTTTCCTCCTCGGCATAAAATCGAACGTTCTCCAGCATTAATATGTCACCGTTCTCGAGTGATGAAACTGCCATTTCAACCTCTTCCCCAATAACATCAGGAACAAACAGAACTTCTTTTCTTATTAGATTTGCCAATCTTTTTGCAACAGGCACCAATGACAGTTCTGCCTTTCTTTCGCCCTTAGGACGACCAAGATGGGATACCAGTATTATTTTAGCTCCATTCTTCATCAAGTATTTTATCGTTGGCAGTGCAGCATTGATACGTGTATCATCTGCAACTTCACCATCATTGGTAAGGGGAACATTGAAGTCCACTCTTACCAGCACACGTAAACCCTTTACATCTACTTCATCTAATTTATGAAACTTCATGACAATCACAGCCCCTTAGAGGCTATGTAAACTATAAGATCGGCGACTCTGTTGGAGTAGCCCCATTCATTATCGTACCATGATAAAACCTTGACAAAGTTTCCGTCGATTACCTTTGTTTCCAGTGCATCAAAGATAGAAGAACGTGGATCACCTTTGTAATCAGAGGAAACAAGTGGTTCTTCAGAATAACCAAGAATGTCTTTCAACTTGCCTTCAGCAGCTTTCCTCATTGCCTCATTAATTTCCTCCGCAGTAGCTGGTTTTTCTAATTCCACAGTTAGATCTACAATTGACACAGTAGATGTTGGAACGCGCATAGCCATACCATCCAATTTACCATTAAGTTCAGGGATAACCTTACCTATTGCAGCAGCTGCTCCAGTGGTGGTAGGAATTATATTAATTGCAGCAGCCCTTGCACGACGAAGATCTTTATGTGGAAGATCTAAAATACGCTGGTCATTGGTGTATGAATGAACTGTTGTCATAAGTCCACGTTTGATACCAAAATTATCGTTCAAAACCTTGGCAACTGGAGCAAGACAGTTAGTAGTACAAGATGCATTGGATATAATATGATGCTTTGCTGGATCGTACTTTTCATGATTAACTCCCAACACAATTGTGATGTCCTCTCCTTTTGCGGGAGCAGAGATAATAACCTTTTTAGCTCCTGCTTCAAGATGTTTGGCTGCCTTTTCTCTTTCCCTGAATCTTCCCGTTGATTCGACAACGATGTCAATATTTAACTCTTTCCATGGTAGTTTAGCAGGATCAGGTTCTGCCAACACCTTTATTTTTACATCGTCCACTATAATGTAATCATCCTCAGTTGTGATATTGGCATCAAACTTACCATAATTTGAGTCGTACTTCAAAAGATGAGCTAAAGTCTTAACATCGGTAAGGTCATTGACAGCAACGACCTCTACTTCG